>DATEGW010000093.1:0-4259 GCA_035279845.1 Candidatus Acidiferrales bacterium
GATCACCTACAAAGACTTGCAGTGGGCGGATACAGGCGAGCGGCTCACGCCGGAAACATTTGCAAAATATCGCAAACAAGGCGGCGTGGTGGTGATTTATTCGATTCCGGATCAGGTGGCACGCGAAGCCGTCGCGAATCCCGACATCATGATCGCGAGCGACGGCATGCCGCTCACCGGCGCGAAGGTCCATCCGCGCGGCCAGGGAACGTACGCGCGCGTGCTCGGCTATTACGTGCGCGAGCAAAAAGCACTTAGCTTAATGAGCGCGCTGCGAAAGATGAGTTTCATGCCAGCCCAACAGCTAGAGACGCGGGCACCTGCCTTCAAGAACAAGGGAAGAATCAAGGTGGGCGCTGACGCGGACATTACCGTATTCAATCCGGTGACCGTGATCGATAAGGCCACGTTCGAACAGCCGCTTCAATATTCGGCAGGCATCGAATTCGTGCTCATCAACGGTGTGCCGGTGATTAAAGCGGGGCAATTCGTGAAAGGCGTCTTTCCCGGGCGACCCGCGCGCGCACCATCAGCTGGGGATTTCTGACCGCTACGACATTGACGGTGAGACCGATTTGACCGAAGCGGCTTAGACAATCGACGCTCGGCGATGCGCATAACCGGCACGGGGCCGGATGAGGTTTCAAGCTCCAGGGGAAAACACGATTCGCGTCGTACCGCCGAGTACGTGCGGAATTGAGCGCGTAGCCGAACCTTTAGCCTGCGCTTCGGCGATTGCCTCATCGGCTTCGTTTTCGCCGATTCTAGTCCGCAAGTAACCGTACAGCTCGGTCTCGTTCCAATCGGATTTGTCTACCTGTTTCCCAACAATGAGAGAAACGTTATAGTGCGCATCCATGGGTATAACTGTAGCACCGTAGGGAACCTGCCTGCTATTGCCTATCAACGGCGGGCCAGCGTACAAACGCGAATATCCAAAGAAAAATCCAATTCAACGGAGGCAGGAAGAAAAGCAGGCACCACCAGCCGTTGTGCCCGGTCCGCTTGATGATTCGATAAATCGGCGCAAGAAAAGTAACGACAATTATTATTATCAGGGTGTGAATTGGGCTGAAGACTTCCATCGTGTCCCCCTTCGGCGCGGATTCTACCACGAGGCCGGGCGTCGCTATGACTCCTTGAGTGCCGAGAGGCAATTTCCGGTTGCCATTTCTTGTATTGCCACCCTCCCAACCGCGTGATATCGTTCCAAGCGAACAAAAGGCGAATAGCCACACCTCGGCGTTCGTCTGCCTGAATGCGTTGGAGGCGGACTGGCAATGACGGCGACTTCACAATCCGGGCTGAGTGCGCTGGCCGTGCGCGGCCAATCGACGCTGGACACCGTGCAGGATGCGCTCGCTTCGCTCGCCGGCCGCTATCGCGCGGACGAAGTTCTTACCTCGATCAAGCACATTCCCGCGCGCGACGCGCAATTCCGGCCGATGCCGGACTGGGTGCGGCCGGAGCTCGCCGCCGCGTATCGAGCGAAAGGCATCGAGCAGCTTTATTCGCATCAGGCGGCGTCAGCGGAACTGGCGCGGGCGGGTAAAAATTTCGTAGTTGTCACGCCGACGGCGTCCGGCAAGACGCTCTGCTACAACCTGCCGATCCTGAATGCCGTTCTCGAAAATCGCGATACGCGCGCTCTCTATCTCTTCCCTACCAAGGCTCTCGCGCAGGATCAGCTCACCGAATTGCACGACCTCGCCACGCGGCTCGACGATCAGTTCGGCGTATTCACCTATGACGGCGATACACCAGCCGATGCGCGCAAGGCGATTCGCGAACGCGGGCACGTGGTGCTATCGAATCCGGACATGCTGCATTCAGGCATCCTGCCGCACCACACGAAATGGACGCGTCTTTTCGAGAACTTGCGTTACATCGTGCTGGACGAATTGCATACGTATCGCGGCGTTTTCGGCAGCCATCTGGCGAATGTGCTGCGGCGGCTGGCGCGCATCGCGAAATTCTACGGCTCGTCGCCACAATTTATCTGCTGTTCGGCAACGATTGCCAATCCCGGCGAGCTTGCCTCCCAACTGACGGAACTGCCGATAGAAATCGTGGAAGAAAACGGCGCGCCAGCCGCGGAAAAGCTGTTCGTCTTTTACAACCCGCCCATGGTGAATCGCAATCTGGGTATTCGCCGCAGCTACATCAACGAGACGACGCGCGTGGCGAAGGAATTTCTCGCGCGCAAGCTGCAAACGATTGTTTTCGCCAACAGCCGTTTGCACACGGAAGTGCTGCTGACATATTTGTGCCAGGCGAATCCCGCCCCGATTGGCCGGCCCGAGCCAATTCGCGGCTATCGCGGCGGATACTTGCCCGGCGAGCGGCGCGACATAGAGCGCGGTTTGCGCGAAGGCCGCGTGCGCGGCGTGGTTGCAACGAATGCGCTCGAACTCGGCATTGATATCGGCTCGCTGGATGCGTGTATTATGGCGGGTTATGCAGGTTCGATTGCGTCTACATGGCAGCGCGCCGGACGCGCGGGGCGCCGCAGCGGAACTTCGTGCGCGGTGCTCGTGGCGTCGTCAGCCCCGCTCGATCAATTTATCGTGCAGCATCCCGATTATTTCTTTGGCCGCTCGCCGGAGCACGCCTATATCCAGCCGGACAATCTTGAAATTCTGGTGAACCACCTGAAGTGCGCCGCGTTTGAACTGCCCCTTTCGCACAACGAGAAATTCGGCAGCGTCGATCTCGGCGCGCTTTGCGAACGCATGGCGGAAGCGGGTTTTCTGCACCGCAGCGGCGAGCGCTGGCATTGGGTGCAGGAGGCTTATCCGGCGGATACCGTGAGTCTGCGCGCTGTTACGGCCGAGAATTTCGTCATCATCGATACGTCTGGCCACCAAAATGGGGGCTTCACAAACAACGACCAAACCGACGGCGCACCCGAAGTGATCGGCGAAACTGATTTCTCTTCCGCGCTCACCACGCTGCATCCCAGCGCGATTTACATTCATCAGGGGCAGCAATATCACGTGGACAGGCTCGATTTCGACCGCCGCAAAGCCTACGTGCATCCCGTGAACGTTGATTACTACACGGATGCAATTCGTTATACGCAAGTGCGCGTCCTCGAGATCGCGAGCGAAGAGCGAATCGCCGGCTCCGCGGCGCGCGCGCATGGCGACGTGCTCGTGCGCTCGCAGGTAATCGGCTTCAAGAAGATCAAATTTGTCACGAATGAAAATGTGGGCGACGGCAAGCTCGAATTGCCCGAAAACGAAATGCACACCACGGCTTTTTGGATCACGCTCGCGCGGCCTCTGCTTGCCAGCCTGCCGTTTGCGCTTTCGGACCGCCAATCCGGCATTTTCGGACTGCTTTACGCGCTCGAATCAATGGCCGCGCTGCTTTTGATGTGCGATCGCCGCGATCTCGGAACAGCCGTGGGCGAACGGCCTGCGAGCCCTGGCATAAATGCCGACGATCCCGAGTGGGACGCGGTGCCGACTGCATCCGCGTTGCGCGATCCTGATGCGATGAAGGAATTTTTCGAGCCGAATCTCTATCTCTACGATGCATATCCGGGCGGCATCGGCTTCAGCGAACCGCTCTACCGCGTCTGCGATCTGCTGCTAAGGCGCACGCGCGAACTGATCGCCGCGTGCCCGTGCGAAGTTGGCTGTCCTTCGTGCGTCGGGCCTGCGGGTGAAAAGAGCGAGCGTACGAAGGAAGTAGCCCTCGCGATTCTGGACAGGTTGGCGGAATGATGACTTCCGCCACAGAGGCACGGAGAAACAGAGACGATCTTTTGAATTTCTCCCTCTATGTTCGTTCTCAGTGGCTCTGTGTCTCTGTGGCCATTCGGAGTACACGATGAGCGCATCACTGAACGATCGATTCGCGCGATTGGCCGCACTCAAGCCGGTGCGCCGCACCCTTGCGCCAATCGAAATTGGCGAGCCGCGCGGTCTCTCGGTCGATCTTCCCGCCGGCTCCGAACGGCTGGCGCAATTGCTTGGCGCTGTCCCGCAGCAAACGAGCTTTGGCGAACATCTCGGATTGCGACGGTGGTTTTCCGAATCGATCGGCCCCGATGCACCGGATGGACCACTGAATGTCGATGCATTAAGGCTGCTTGCGCCGGACGCGCCTGCAGTGATTACCGATCCAGAGCAATGGCTCTTTCTCGATACGGAAACCACCGGCCTCGCCGGCGGCACCGGCACATACGCGTTTCTCATCGGCATCGCATGGTGGGACGCGGGCGGGCTCGAAGTAGAGCAATTCTTCCTGCG
>DATEGW010000094.1:0-11257 GCA_035279845.1 Candidatus Acidiferrales bacterium
CGACGTGTTCGCGGCCGGATAGATCTCATCCCCAAACCAATTATGAGCTAGTGCGTGTGACACGGCATCGACAAACGCTTCGCGCTGCGCGGCCTGCTGCGTGCCTTCCTGAAATCCTTCGGCGCTAACCAGAGCCCCGCCCGGAAACGAAATTGCCGCAGGCCCCTGCTCTCCGATCACGTGCGCCGGTAAATTCGAAGCCTCGACAATGTGCGGCTCGCGAATATCCGCATCGAGCGTTCCAAAATCCTTCTCAAGCGTATCCCACGCGTCCGCGATCTGCCTTACCGCGGCCGGCTGTATCGAAACAGGCGCAAACGCCCAAAATATCGGCCCATTCGCGCCAAGCGGCGCAGACTCCACGTAACGGCCGGCCACAACAAACGCGGTCAGGTCGTCCGACGCCAATTGATATCGGTATTCCGTCTCTTTCCCAGTCTGTTTGCGGCCGGCAGGCGTTCCTCGGGCGAGCACACGAAAGTCCGCGGGCACGTCAACCGTGTAATACATCTTCGAAGGTCGCTTCGGATACGGAGCTAAGAAGTGCTTCGGCGGCTGAAGCACGGCAAATGCACCTCGCGAGCCAAGGTGAAAGTCGCTGTCGCTCAACGTGATTCGCGACCCAGTTTCGCCCGGCGAACGAAACGCGTACTCAATCGCAAGCTCGTGCTTCACGCCTCGTTTCCATGGCACGTCGAAATTTAGTCGCAACGCATTCGGCGAATCGAATCGCAATCCGGCGGGAAGATCATGCACTTGTACGGCGTGCCCATCCAGCGTCGCGTGAACATCTGCGAGCCCATAGCTGGACATCGCAGGAAGAGTCGCGTCCACAAAATTGAGTTCCGTGGTTCCTGAATTTACAAGCGTGTAAGTTATGCGAGTCCGAATCGCAGGCGGTGAGCCCGGCACAAAATGGATTTCCCGCGACTCTTTCGTGATCTTATATCCCGGCGCAATCGGTACGGCGCAATTGCAAAGGCACACGCAAATCGCCAGAGCGAACAGGCATGCAGCCGCGGCGCGCGACGGGCAAATTCGGCTCCTCTTCAGGTCCGAGCCCGCCCACGCCGTAGCCCCGGAAGAGGCGCATCTTGTTTGCAGTCTCAAATCAAAGAAGATTTTACTCGATTCAAGCGCCGCTATCGAATCCCGAAAGGCAAAAATCTCTACGGCTCAGGATTTCCGTTCGCATCGACCACGCTGACCGGCCCGTATTTCTTTAGAATGGGCTCGATCTCCTTGCGGTCGCCAACCGCCACCCATTGCATATGCGCTAAATCAACATACTTCTTCGCCGCCGCCTGCACCGCAGCCGCATCGATGGCCGAAATCCGGCCGGGATATTTGTCCCAATAATCGAGTGGCAAACTGTAATACTGTACCGTCATCCAGCTCCCCAGCACTTGTGACGGTTGCTCCAGCGAAAGCGCAAAGCTCGCAATGATTGACCGCCGCACGTCGTCCAGTTCGCTCGTCGGCACCACCTCGCTTGCGATCTTCTTATATTCATAAACGAACTGCGTCATGGACCCGTCCGTCACTGGTGTCCGCACGGCTGCATAGCCGGTCCAGTCGCCCGGATAAATGTTCGTACTGGAAGTGGTATACGCACCATACGTGTAGCTGTGCTCCTCGCGCAGGTCGAGGAAGAGCCGCGCCTGCGGTCCGCCGCCGAGCACCTGATTCATCACCACCAGCGAATAATAATCCGGATCGCTCCGACGGATCGTACGCGCTCCCGCCAGGATGTACGTCTGCACCGATGCGGGCCGGTCGACCAAGATGATTTTCGAGGGCTCCGATATACGCGACTCCGGTAGCGCGACCGGCGCCTCCGCCGCACCGCTCCACGAACCGAAATATTTCTGCACTAGCGCGCGCATATCCGCCGCTTTGAAATCGCCGGTCACCCCAAATATCGTGTTCCCCGGCGTGAAATGCTGATCGTGAAATTTCTTCAGGTCCGCGCTCGTCACCTTTGCGATCGAGTCCTTGGTCGGCGAATCCACCGAGAGCGGCGGCTCAACATATAGCGCCCTTCGCAGCGCTCGACTTGCGAGGAACGCGGGACTCGCTAATCTCTGTTCCAATCCGCTCTGCTCTCGCTGTTTGAATTGGGCAAGCTCGCTGTCCGGGAAGGTCGGATGCTGCACCACATCGCTCATCAGATTCAGAATCTTGTCCGCATCCGGCGCAAGGCCCGACGCATTCACGGACAAATACCCAGCTCCGAATCCCGCATTCGCATTAAGCGACGCCCCGAGTGAATCGATTTCCGTCGCGATCTGCGCGCTCGTCCGCGTTGTCGTCCCTTCGCGCAACATCCCCGCAGTAAACGACGCAAGCCCCGGCAAGTCGTCCGGGTCGGCAAGCTGGCCGGGCCGGATCATCATCGTGAACGCCACCGTCGGTAGCTTGTGATCCTCCAGCAGCACAAGCGTCATGCCGTTCGGCAGCTTCTCCACCACCGGACGCGGTAGCTGCACGTGCAACACTTCCTTGTTCACCGGCGCGCGATTCAGACGGACCACTTTGCTGACGTCCGTCCCCTTATTCCCCTGCGCGCCAGCTATCGAAGCAAAAGAAATCAGTAGCACCCCCAGTCCTGTAACACGCCAGTAGGGGCGCTGCTTGCTGCGCCCTCTTCCAAGCCGCAACGCCTGCACGAGCATCGATGCCTTCCGAATCATTGCGCACCTCCCGCCGCCTTGCCCGCAGCCGAATCTTTCGGCGCAGGTATCGTGATCACTACGGCGCGTTCATCGCGCACGAGATACTTCGTCGCCACCGCATGAACGTCATCGAGCGTCACCGCAGCCTCTTTATCCGCAACCGTATTGATCAAATTCGGATCGTCGTAATACACCGCGTACTGCCCGATCAGGTTGGCCGTGTTCAGCGTGGACCGCCTCTGATCGATAAATCGCCGCAATTGCTGCGTCTTCGCCTTTGCAAGTTCATCAGCCGTCACGCCGTCCTTAATCACCGCCGCGACTTCATCGTCAATTCCCTTTTCAAGATCCGCCATCGATACACCCGGTCGCGGCGTCGCCACAATGTAGAACAAACTCGGCCCAATCCGCGCGTCCGGCTCGGCCTCCACGTCTACTGCGAGCTGCTTTTCCTTCACAAGGTGCTGATAAAAACGCGAACTCTGCCCGCCGCTCAGAATTCCCGCCAGCGCCTGCGCCGCATAGTTCTCCGGCGTATTCCCTGCCGGGATGTGATACGCCTCGATGATTTGCGGCTCGCGCGCCAACGGATCGTAAATCGTCTCGCGCCGCTCGCCGTAGTGTTGTTCTTCCGAAAGATCCACTTTGGGCGGCGCAGGCTGCGACGGAATCGCATCAAAATACTTCTTCACCTTCGCAAGCGCCTCTTCCGGATCGAAATCGCCCACCAGCACGAGCACGGCATTGTCCGGCGCGTAATATGTCTTAAAGAAGCTCTGTACGTCCTGCAACGACGCGTGATTTAAATCGGCCATCGAACCGATCGTGGAATGTTTATAGGCGAAATTGTCGAACGATAAATTATCGATATCGAGATCAGCATGCCCGTACGGCTGGTTGTCTACGCTTTGCCGCCGCTCTTCCTGCACCACAGCGCGTTGATTGTCCAGATTCGGCTGCGTTACCGCCAACGAACGCATGCGGTCGGCTTCGAGATACAACCCGAGATCAAGCTGGTTCTTCGGCAACTCCTCGAAATAATTTGTGCGATCCTCGTTCGTCGTCCCATTCATCCCGCCGCCATTATTAAAGATCAGGATGAAGTGCTCGCCCTTCCCCACGTTCTCCGATCCTTGAAACATCATGTGCTCGAAAAGATGCGCATAACCGGTGTGGCCGGGCGGCTCGTTCCGGCTCCCCACGTTGTACGTCACATTGATCGCGTAGACCGGCGCGCTGTGATCCGGGACCAGAATCACGCGCAGCCCATTGCCCAGATGCGTGTCATGCAGTTCGAGCTTTGGCACCTTGATCCCATCCACATCCGCCGCGATCAGGCGCGAGCCTGTCACGAGAGCGCATAGCCCGCACAGAGCGCACAACGCGAGCACACCAAAAAGGGATTTGCTAAAAACGATTCGCCGCATAGCCACCTCCGGTCCCGCCATTCTCCACCAATCACGTCCCGCTTGCAATTCACTCAGAGGCTCAGAGCTGCCTTGACTTTGCCGAAACCCGCTCCCTAGACTTGATGATTCGACTAAAGCCAATGCCCAAATCTCAAGGGAAGGTAATCACAATTGGCGTCACAGGTGCGAGCGGTGCCATCTATGCCCGCACCGTCCTGCGCCTGCTCGAAGAAGACCCACACGTAGAGCGAGTCTTCCTCGTCGTAAGCGATGCAGGTCTCCGCCTCGTCGCTAGCGAACTCAATGTCGTTGCCGCAGAGGCCAAGAAGCTGCCCAGCCTGATCGTAGGTGCCGGCACCCGCAAAATTGCGTACCTCCCTAACAAAGATATCGGCGCCAGCATCGCCTCAGGCAGCGCCATCGTCGATGGAATGGCAATCGTCCCCTGTTCCGCAGGCGCGCTTGGTGCGATCGCGAGCGGAATCGCCAACGATCTGCTCACTCGCGCCGCCGACGTCTGCCTTAAAGAACGCCGCCCGCTCGTTCTCTGCTTGCGCGAAACGCCCCTCAATCGCATCCATCTCGAAAACATGCTGCGCGTCCACGACGCAGGCGCCACGATGATGCCCGCCATGCCCGCGTTCTACTACGCGCCGGAAACGATCGACGATATAGTCGAGCAGTTCGCCATGCGCGTGCTTGCCCAGGTGGGCCTGCCGCAAGAACAGCAATATCGCTGGAAAGGAAAGCCGTAGCCATCACTGCGGGGACTCGCGGAACCGCCCCATTCAAAATGAGCAATCATAATTCAAATTGCCGTCATCCTGAGCGAAGCGAAGGACCCCTCTCGCTTCTGTTCTCGTTTTTCTCGGCCACACCAGCCTCTCTCCGTGCCTCTGTGACTCCGCGGCGGAAACAATCTAAATGACTCGCTCTCGCATACTCACCGTCTTCGAAATGATCAAAATCGAGCACTCGGTTTTCGCTCTGCCGTTTGCTCTCGTGGGAGCACTGCTCGCCGCTCGCGACGCAGGTCATTGGCCCACATGGCTACAGATTTTCTGGATAGTTGTCGCCATGGTGGGCGCGCGCTCCGCCGCGATGACGATCAATCGCATCGCTGATGTTCAATACGACCGCCGCAATCCGCGCACCGCGCAGCGCGCCCTTGCCACCGGCCAGTTGTCGGTCACATTTGCCTGGACATTCACTCTGGCCGCATCCGCGCTGCTTGTAATCGCGGCATGGCGATTGAATCGCCTCGCATTGGAGCTATCGCCTGTCGCGTTGGTGGTCCTCTTTTTTTACTCATATACGAAGCGGTTCACGGCCCTGTCGCATTTTGTCCTGGGGTTCTGCCTCGGTATGTCGCCCGCGGCAGCATGGATCGCGATTCGCGGCTCGCTCGATCTGCGCATGTTGATCCTCTGCGCGGCAGTCACTCTCTGGGTCGGCGGCTTTGATGTCCTTTACGCCTGTCAGGACATCGACTTCGACCGTCAGGTCGGGCTGCACTCCATTCCGAAGGCGCTCGGAGTTCGTGGCGCCCTGATCGTCGCCCGAGTCATGCATATCGCCATGATCGCGTTGCTCGCGTGGCTGGCCCTGAGCTTCCATCTGCCATGGCCGGCGTGGGCAGGAATTGCCGTGGTCGCCGCGCTTCTTGCTTACGAGCATTCGCTCGTAAAGCCCAATGATTTGAGCAAAATTAACGCGGCGTTTTTCACCGTAAACGGTTATATTAGTTTATTGTTCCTCCTTTTTTGGGGAGCCGCCGCAATCGTAATGCGGCCTTAGATCAGGCTGAACATTGCGCGATTCGGCGCACGGATCAGCGTTTGTAGCGGCCGCTTTTTGGGCGCGTGCTTACAGTTTTGTAGCAGGCGTTTTTTTTACCACTACACTGCAAATGACAATATGACGACAGCCGCTTCACTCCAGATCACCGACCCTCGCCTTGAGCCCATCGCTTCCAAAGTGCTCGCTGGCGAACGCCTTTCCGCCGAAGACGGCCTCGCGCTCTTCGAATCGCACGATCTCTTAGCCTTGGGCTGGCTCGCCAATCACGTCCGTGAAAAGCGCCATGGCAACATCTGTTTTTTCAACGTTAACCGCCACATCAACCCCACAAACGTCTGCGTCGCGCATTGCAAACTCTGCGCGTTTGGCCGCTCGCCAGATGCTCCCGGCGCCTACACATTTGCGCTCGAAGAAATTTTTCAGCGCGCCGCACAGGGCGTGGCCGAAGGCGCCACGGAATTTCACATCGTCGGAGGCCTGCATCCCGATCTTCCTTTTGATTATTATCTCGACTTGGTTCGCGGCCTGAAGCAACGCTTCCCGCATGTGCATCTGAAGGCGTTCACTGCCGTCGAAGTGCATTATTATTCGCGCCTGGCGAAGATCTCTCTGCGCGATGTTTTAGTCAAAATGAAGGAAGCCGGCGTCGATTCCCTTCCGGGCGGCGGCGCCGAAATCTTCCATCCGCGCGTGCGGCGGATCATTTGCGACCACAAAGTAAGCGGACAGATGTGGCTTCAGATCGCCCGCACGGCTCACGAACTCGGCATGCGTTCCAACGCCACCATGCTTTACGGCCACGTGGAAACAAACGAAGAACGCGTCGATCACCTGCTCCGCCTGCGCGAATTGCAGGACAAGACCCACGGTTTCCAGACGTTCATCCCGCTGGCGTTCCATCCGGCGAATACGCCGCTGTCGCATCTGCCCGGTCCGACCGGCCTCGACGATCTGAAGACGATAGCCGTCTCGCGCCTGTTGCTCGATAATTTCGATCACATCAAGGCGTATTGGATCATGCTGACGCCGCGTATCGCGCAAGTTGCGTTGCGATTTGGCGCGGACGATTTGGATGGAACGGTAGTCGAAGAAAAGATCTATCACGATGCCGGCGCAACCACGCCCGAGCATCTCACGCGTGCCGAACTCGAACGCCTGATCCGCGCTGCAGGACGTGTCCCCGTCGAGCGCGACACCCTTTACAATCGCGTCGACCGCTCCGGCCCTATACCCGTCTCAAAGCCAGCCCCGCCGCGTCCCCCCGACGGGTTCGTGCCCGAAACTTCACTCACCCTGAACGTCTGACGTACTTAGTTCGTGAGCATTGAAATCGCGCCGTCATCCTGAAGAACGCGAAGCGGCCTGAAGGACCTCTCTTGCTTTTGCTGGTCCAATGCTCCCCACGAGACCCGCCTCGGGAAAATCGCACGTTCCCTGAGCGCCCTAATTCAGGTCCCGCGAAATCATAAATTTGAACGTCAGCTTATCCGCGCCGTCCGTAACGCCCACTCCGACGCCCGCCTCAATGGAAATCACTTTGCCGCTGTGATCCATCGTGGCCCATATCTCATGGAACTGGTCATTAGCCTTCAGCATGTGCTTGAAGCTGCCGAAATCGTCATATTCTTCCGCCGCCAATGCCCAACGGTCGTTGAAGTTATAAGCGATTCGCCCCGCGGGCACGAATTCCAATCCGCCAAACCCGCCTTGGTAATCAGTATCCATAATCGGGTTATAGATCAGATCCACTTTGCCGAGGTGCGCGCCAACAATCGGCCGCACTTCGGATGAAATCGTCCGCGATTCCCAATAAGAATAATTAACGCTGAACTCAAAATTCACGCCGTACGCCAGCATGTGCTTGTCCGCATTCGGGCGGACAAAAAGCTCACGAATTTTAAATCCGTTCAGCGACCCACCGCGCCCTTTCGAGTATGCACTGAACACCGGAAAATACAGTCCTTGCTCCATCCACGGCCTCACTCCATAGGCCCACTCGATTGTCCCGTTCACGGAATTATCTGGAATTATCCCGCCGGGGTAATCCGCGGTCTTTCGCCCGATCGGTGTGAAATTGCTGTGGAGCATCACATTGAACTTGCCCTGCTCCGCGATTGCTGCGTCATACACCTGAATTTCGTCCGTCTGCGCAAAGCAGACCGCCGAAATCGCCGCAGCCGCAAAGGCCGTCAAAAACACGCGAATCACCGCTCGTCGAATCTTCATCTTAGGGAATCCCGCCTCACGCTCTAGAACACAAAACGCGCGTAATTGTACAACGACAGGTCGCTACCTTGAACTCTCCAAATGCGCTTTGCTGTAAATCACGCGTGCGGATGCGCTTTATCGTACACAGCCATCAGTTGCTCGATGCTCGCCTGTGTGTAGCGCTGCGTCGTCGAAAGCGAGACGTGTCCCAGCAATTCCTGAATCGCTCTCAGGTCGGCGCCGTCCGCCAGCAGGTGAGTCGCAAAAGCGTGCCGCAGCGAATGTGGGTGCAGATTCCAATCGATGTTTGCAAGCCTTCCATACTTGACCACAATCGTATGAACGGCCCTCTTTCGAAGTCGGCCACCTTTATGGTTCAGGAACACCGCTTTGTAGTCCGGCTCGCTTTTGGGATTCGATAGCAGTTTGTTTCGTACGGACCAATACTCCAGGAGCGCGACTGCCGCTTTGCGCCCATACGGTATCACGCGCTCCTTCGATCCCTTTCCAAACACCCGCAGCATTTTGCCATTTTGATCGATATCTTCCATGTTCAGCCCGGTCAGTTCGCTCACACGCAGTCCCGAGGCATACATCAACTCCAGGATCGCACGGTCCCGCTTCAGCATCATCTGCGCCTCTTCTTGTTGACGCGGCGTCAGTTTTCTTCTGCTCTCCGGTAACGGCGGTCTGTCGCCCAGCAAACGATCCAGCATCGCGGTCATCTCGTCGACGGAAACGACCTTCGGCACACGCTTCGGCAATTTCGGCATGCTCACCAGGCGTGCCGGATTCTGCTGAAGCAATCCTTCGCGGATGCAATATTTAAAAAATGAACGCAGCGTCACCAGCTTTCGCGCCACCGAAGACTTCTGCAGGTTCCGGTCGTAAAGCTGCGCCACAAATTCGCGAATCACTCGATGATCGATCTGTTCTAACGGAAGAGTCTTTTCGCCCGGAGGACTAATGAACTCGAAGAACTGCTTCAAATCCGTGCGGTAGTCGACCACCGTGCAGCGCGAGTAATGCCGCTCGGATTGCAAATAGCGGATGAATCCTTTTGCGAACGCAGGGAGCCCCTGGTCAGGCTCTTTCCTGGGAATCAAGGAAACAGCCCCCGAACGAGCGTCGCATCGGCCACTCTGCCCACCGCCAACACATACGTCCCGGTTCGCAAATACGTCCGGTGCTTGCGCATAGATTCATAGCATTCCAGGAACGCACGTCGCATCACGGCCTCCACGCGCGCATTCACCTCAGAGGCAGCCCAGAACAAACTCTGTAGATCCTGCACCCACTCGAAGTAGCTCGCCGTCACGCCGCCCGCATTCGTCAGTACATCCGGCAGCACGGTAATTCCTCGCCTCGCCAGCACTTCATCCGCGTGAGGCGTCGTCGGCCCATTCGCAATCTCGGCCACGATCTTCGCCTTGATCTGATCGGCATTATTCAGCGTAATTACAGTCTCCAGTGCTGACGGAACCAGAATGTCGCACTTCATCGTCAGCAGATCGTCGTTCGAGATCCGCGAAGTTCCCGGCATCCCCACCACTGTGCCGGAGCGCTCCTTATAGCGCATAGCCTTCAGCGGATCGATCCCGCGCGAATTAAACACGCCTCCGCGTGAATCGCTGATCGCCACCACGCGCGCCTTTTTCTCCGTAAAGAGCCGTGCAGCCGAAGAGCCGCCATGCCCGAATCCCTGAATCGCCACGCTCGCGCCCCGCAGCGACATCTTCTTGATCTTGCATGCCTCTTCCGCCACCACCACGCACCCGCGCGCCGTCGCGTCGTTCCGTCCTTCGCTGCCGCCGATTGAAATCGGCTTTCCCGTCACTACGCCCAGCGTTGAATAGCCTTTCGTCATGGAATAGGTGTCCATGATCCACGCCATTGTCTGCGCGTCCGTATAGACATCCGGCGCCGGTATATCCTGCTCGGGCCCGATGATCGGCAGGATTTCAGACGCGTACCGCCGCGTCATCCGCTCCAGCTCGGCCTTGCTCATCCGCTTCGGATCGCAGATCACGCCGCCCTTGCCGCCGCCATACGGAATATTCACGGCTGCGGTCTTCCACGTCATCCAAGCAGCCAGCGCGCGTACCTCATCCGCCGTCACGTTTGGGTGATACCGGATTCCGCCCTTCGCCGGCCCGCGCGCCACATTGTGTTGCACGCGATAGCCGGTGAACACCTTCACCTGCCCATTGTCCATCTTCGTCGGGACGGAAACTTCCAGCACCCGCTTCGGCGTACGCAATATCTGCCGCAGTCCCTGATCGAGCTTCAAGTACTCCGCCGCCATATCGAACTGAATCTGCGCGATCCGAAACGGATTCAGGTCCTCGCGCGGAGCGATCCGCGGTATTGGCTGGGGAACAGCAGCCGCCTTGGCGACTGTAGCCATCACTTCCTCCTGACCTACCTTAATATAGCCTGCCCTGGACGCACGCGCGCCGCAGGGCGCGCGTAAGTACCGCGAAAGTCGAAGTTTATTCGAGATGAGGGGGAAGTCAATCGAAACTGGCTGGCGGCATTGAAATGCGTCCGCTTAAACGCAAACATACATAGCCGCAGAACGGCCCCATTTAATCAGTAAGTTATAGAAGGTTAAAGGTTTAGTCCATCATTGACGCAGGGCTGGCGATGTTGACGTTTTGTGTCCATCGACGCATCTTATTGCAAACTCTAGCAGTTGCACAACGAACAGCCGTCGGCTTGGGGCCTCTCTTGCTTTTGTGAGAATTACAGTCCCCCCGCCGGAATCCGCTCCACGCCCATATACGGCCGCAGCGCCTCCGGAATCAGAATCGACCCATCCGCCTGCTGATAATTCTCCACAATCGCAATCCACGTCCGGCCCACGGCGAGCCCCGATCCATTCAACGTATGCACAAATTCGCTCTTTCCGCCCTTCTGCTTGAATCGAATCCCCGACCGGCGCGCTTGAAACGCCTCCGTATTCGAGCACGAGGAAATCTCCATAAACTCGCCGCTCGAAGGCAGCCAAACTTCCAGGTCATACGTTTTCGCCGCCGCAAATCCAATGTCCGCCGTGCAAAGCATCATCGTCCGATGGTGCAGCCCGAGCTTTTTTAAAATCGTCTCGGCGTTGCCCACCAACGATTCGAGCTCATCGTAGCTCTGCTCTGGCCGCGTGAACTT
>DATEGW010000095.1:0-12450 GCA_035279845.1 Candidatus Acidiferrales bacterium
GCTTGCTGATTCGGTACCGCGCCGTTCGGCGCCTGCCCCTGTGAAGGCATCCCCGCGTTCGCCATCTGCTGCGCCTGCGTCAAATCCAATTTCGCCGGGTTCGCCGTTGCTTGGGCCGATCCAGCCGGTTTGTTCGCCGCAGGCAATTGCCCAATCTTCTGCGTTTCGCTCGCCTGCTTGTCGCGATCGTTGCCGGCGACCAGATCAGCCAATTCCTTTTTCTCCGCGCGTGCAAACTCAATCGCGCGCGTTACCGGCGAAAACAGCGTCGCAAGCGTACGTGAACGCGCCGCCTTTTCCGCCAACCGCGGAATCGCCGGGCCATAAACAGAGTGGAACGCGCACAGCACCGCCAGCGCCGCGATCAAAGCGCCCGTGCGCCACATTTTCGGAGGAGCCTGCAAAGGAAACAATTCGCGCGGCCGCACATTCGCAAGGTGTTCTAGGGCGTCCGCACGCTGGCGCCTCAGCAGCTCGTCAGGGTTCGCCACAGTCCAGAAGTAAACGGCAGTCGAAATGCGGTCGCCCGAGCGGCTTTTGTGATCCAACCGCTGCGCCAGCCGGTAAGTTGAAGGTTTTGTATACCAAGCGGCAATCGCAGTCCCGAGCGCTGCCAAGATCACCGCCGCCAGCGCCGCAATCAACGGTCCTCGAATTGACCGCATCAGCGCCACGGCAACCAGCAGCGCCACAATCACGCAATTGCAGCAGACCACCCACAGCCCAAGCCACCGGTTCGTCACAACTCGCTTGCGCACTTCGCGAATGGCTTCCGCAAACCCGATCTGCCTGGGGTCTGAATGGGCTAAAGGCATAATTGCCAGACGTCCGTTCCCTCGGTTCGGTTACCTATCAGCGGCACAGCTAACTATCACGAATAGAACCCCTCATCTACACCGGACAGTATCCTCTGATACCCCGAAATTCTCTAGCGCTAGGTTAGGCCCAAACCTCGCCGCGTAAAATCCGTCGCATCCACAGCATGGGACACAAACAGTCGCCATCGAAAGGATGGCGCATAAACTTAGATGCGGCCAATGAGTATTTGAGACGGATGCTGCAAAACGATGCAGTAGCGGATGAGGCGGGAACCTAGTACTGGTAACCGCGTTCCTGGAGGTCCTTCTCGCGCTTCTTGCGTTCTTCCTCTTCCTGGCGCTCCCATTCCGCCAGTTCTTCCTCGGTCATCTGATAATCCTCTCGCGAAGCGAACATCGTCCCGCGCCGCGAATCGCGCGCTTGCCTGATGCGTTTGCGCTTCCTTGTTTTCGAAAAGTCGCGAACCCCTTGTAGCGTCTCTTCCAGCGCGCCGGACTCAACCAGCAGTTCGTTCACTTTTTGCAGAAAGTCGTGCAAATGGTACGGCTTAAGTAAGTAGGGAAGTCCTTCCTCTTCGAGCACCGGCTCCACTTTCGGCCCCTGCGCCATCGGCACCAAAAACAGCACCCGGAAACGGGTCCGCGATGGCTCAGCCGTGACTACTTCGGCCTCTGCGCGGGGATCCACTTTTGGCTCCGCGCCGGTCGCGTCGTCAACCACCGCCAGCGCGTCGCGCTCCGCTCGCACCGCGTTCTCGCCTTCCTCGTCTGCGTGTTCGTCCGCTTGAGCCAGTTCTCGCAATATGGCAAAGATCGGCCCCTTCAAGTCGACCAGCGCCACATTGACGATCGCTAGGTTCCAGACGCCGCTCGCCAGCTCCGGCAGAGCCTGCGCCGCCGTCGGCACGATCCGCACCGACCAGCCCTCGGAGTCCAGCACATGCTTCAGCGCCCGCTGGCTAGCAAGATCATTGTCTACAATCAGGATTCCGACTTCGGACAAGACCCTTTCCCCCCGGCGTGCTTGGTCTTTGCTTTTGCCTTGGCAGCGGGCCACCTTCCCGTCTTCAGGTGGCGTTGATTTTGTTTTGCCCCTTGGCAGGCGGCTCTCAATTATAGATTCCTGGGCGGACCAGCCGCATCGTTCCGAAGTACAGATTTGGCGCAGCCCAAGCTGACCGCCAGGGCAGGCGAAGATCAGGCGAACATTTCTCTTGACAGGCGAAACAAAAGCGAATACATTCGCAGTTGTGCTTTTGAAGTGGATTTAGCCGTGGACTTAAACGTAGCGCCGCGGCCTTCAGCGCGGCAGCTTCTGATTTTGACTTTTGTTTTCCTGGGATCGCCAGTCTCCGTACTGGCGCTTTTGATTTTTGCTTCTAATTTCCTTTGAGGGTCTTCGAATTATTCCTCAGCGGCGAGATGCACAATGGCCACTTCTCCCATCCTCCGCACTCCACCGGCGACGCTTCGGCGCCACCGGAGCCGTGCGGCGGAACAGACCAGCCTCACTTTCTCCCCTGCCGCTCGCCCCGGCAACTGTGAGCCCCGCGTCGATGCTCGATCGCCCCTTCCGGCCGTCGCCACCCCGGAAGCAGAGCATCCCGCGGAGCTGGTCGGCATTGCGCGTCTCGCCGCTTCCTCCCCTCGCGCGGAGGCCAAGCGCGGCACGGAGTATTTTCTTTTGCCGGTTCGCTCGATCCTGAATCATTGCGAACCCAAGCACGTCCCGTTCAACTGGACGATCAACCCCTATCGCGGATGCGAATTCGGCTGCCGCTATTGCTACGCCCGCTACACGCACGAATTCATGGAGCTGGATGGCGACGAATTCGAAAAGAAGATTTTCGTCAAACAGAATTCCGGTCCGCTCGTTTCGCGCGATCTCGCCGCGGGCAAGGCCTGGGGCGAGCACATCGCCATCGGAGCCGCCACCGATCCATATCAGCCGGCCGAGAAGGAATTTGGCGCCACGCGCGCGATCCTCGAAAAAATGGCCGAACGCGAAGGCCTCAGCCTCTCGATCACCACGAAATCGAATCGCGTCGTGCGCGATATCGACTTGCTCCAGCGCATCGCCGAGCGCTCGTCTATTTCCGTCAATATGACGATCACCACCATGCGCCCGCGCCTCGCTCGCATGCTCGAACCGCGGGCGCCGCATCCGATCTTGCGCCTCGAAGCCGTCCGCAAGCTGCGCGAAGCCGGAATCGCCGTCGGCGTCTTCGTCATGCCCGTGATTCCTCACATGACGGATCGCCGCGCCGACCTCGAATCGCTAGCCGCCGAGGCTCGCGACGCCGGTGCGCAATGGTTTTGCGGCCGCGTCCTTTACCTGATGCCCGCTTCGTGGAAGACCTTCTTCGCCTTTCTCGAAGAAAAATTCCCGAAGCTCGCCCTCCGCTATCGCGACATTTACCGCGGCTACGGCGAAGCGCCCGAAAAATACCGCCGCGAAATCTCCGCCGTCTTCAACGACCTACGCCAAAAATACAATTTAGCCACCCGCCCCACAGTCCCCGCGCCATCCGTCGCGCCAAAAACTCAGCTCGATTTCGCCTGGGCCACTCCTAAATGATGGCATCCGGCCGTTTATGTTCGCCGTGGCGTCTGCTACACTGCGGCTTCCCCATTGGGATACATCGAGGCGATTGTTGGCTGTCAACCGTGACAAGCCTGACCGTTGGAAGTCGGACATATCCAAGTCTGTCGACTTTTTCAATGCCTGGTTCATGATGTTTGCTCCGAAGGCATTCCGTGAAACTCGCGTATCTGCCACACGGGCCGTTGAAGATGCGATGGGGTGGACGGAAAATCTAACAAACATAACAACTACCGTCTTACGAGAGCACCCTCGGCTCATCGAGATGCTAAGAATGTCTACGTGCCCGCCGCTTGCGCGAGACAGGCTTATAGGCCTTTCAGGCGTGTCGAAAGGCCTTGTCGTCTATATGGAGCGCCGCGACGCGCTACCTCCCAAGACGCCGGCAGAAGCATTCGAGCGCGAAGCGAAGAAACTGATCTCAACTATTCAGGATCTGATTGACCCCGACATATTTACGTGGTCGGCAAGAAACGCCACGCCAAGCAAGAAGGATGTGCATCGGGCCGCGACCATCGTTGCCGACCGCCTTTGCGGTGCGCAAGCTGATCCGATCGTTCGGAACGCTCAGGAAGCGAGGCAATTGAAGCTTCTCGCGAAATGGCTCGAAAAACGCGGCTACAACCGTGTGCACAAAGGCGCGCGCATCGACAACCTCGGGTCAGGAACGTATGCTTTCCGCATGAATGTGCCGGTCAAAATAGCTGGCATCGAGCGACCGGTCAATATTCCCATAGATGCCGCAGTCATGCCCAAAACGGGAAAAAGAGAAAGTCTTCCGCTTCTATTAGAAGCCAAGTCCGCTGGCGATTTCACGAATGTCAACAAACGGAGGAAGGAAGAAGCCACAAAGATGGTGCAATTGCGGAAAAATTACGGCGAAGGCGTCCAATTCGTGCTGCTTTTGTGCGGTTACTTCGACTCTGGGTATCTTGGCTATGAAGCTGCTGAGGGAATCGATTGGGTCTGGGAACATCGTATCGAAGACTTAGGGGAATTTGGTTTGTGACGAGCAAAATTAAACACCTCGAAGAACGGCGTTCAAGAATTCAGCGAGAGCGCGATGAAGTGAAAGCGCGGGCTGAGAGAAATCGTTTGGGCCAGTTCGCGACGCCGGTGTTACTAGCGAAGCAGATGTTGCAATTCGCTAAAAAGCGGATGCGACCCGAAGAACCTGTGCGCTTTTTAGACCCGGCGTTTGGTACGGGAGTCTTCTTTTCCGCGTTAATAAGTGTTTTCGGCGAGCGACGTGTTCAACGAGCAGTGGGATTCGAGATTGACGATCATTATGGTCAGCCAGCTCGTGAGCTTTGGGGCGAAACCAAACTTCGTCTGCGGACCGAGGACTTCACGGCGTGCGTCCCGCCTGGCAACGATGACAAGTATAACCTCATCGTGTGCAATCCACCTTACGTACGGCATCATCATTTGAGTTCAGAGCAGAAAACAAGGCTAAGAGATATCAGCCGCACGGCATCGGGTGGGCGTTTAAGTGGGCTGGCGGGGTTGTATTGCTATTTCCTTCTCTTCGCGAACTCGTGGGCCGAACATAACGGAATCTGCATATGGCTCGTCCCAAGTGAATTCATGGACGTTAACTACGGGAAAGCTATAAAGGAATATCTCCTGAACGAGGTAACCCTGATCCGCATACACAGATTTGATCCGAAGGAGGTCCAGTTCGACGATGCGCTTGTCTCGTCGTCGGTCGTTTGCTTCCGCAATAGCCCGCCGCCCGAAAATTCCGAGTTCGAATTTACGTTTGGCGGTGATTTGATCAAGCCCACGGTAACTGAACGCTTGTTGACGGCCGATTTGAAGACGGACCAGAAATGGAAGAGACAGCGATCACGCACATATCACGCCGCGTCTCTCATTAGGCTCGCGGATTTATTTGACGTAAAGCGAGGTTTGGCAACCGGTGATAACAAATTTTTTATTATCACGCCGGACCGAGCGGCCGAATTGCGGCTTCCGAAAAGCTTTCTCCGACCGATTCTGCCGAGCCCACGATACTTACGCGATGACGAGGTTGGGACAGATGCGAATGGTAATCCTTCGATCGAACGCTTGTTGCTCCTTCTAGACTGCCCATTGCCGCAAGCGATAGTAAAAGAGAAATACCCAGAATTATGGGAATATTTCGAAAGTGGCCGTGACGACGTCGCCGCAGGTTACTTGTGTCGCTCGCGTTCGCCTTGGTACGCCCAGGAAAACCGTCCGGCGCCTCCATTCCTGTGCACTTATATGGGGCGGGGAAACGGAGCGACCAGCGGATCTCCCTTCCGGTTTATTTTGAATCATTCGAGAGCGACGGCCGCCAATGTGTATCTACTCTTGTATCCTAAACTGGAACTCCGTCGAGCACTCGCAGCGCAACCGGAACTTACTCGCAAGATATGGCTGCACTTGAAGTCCGTGTCGCCCGATACATTTTTTGACCAAGGTCGGGTATATGGGGGAGGACTTTACAAGCTTGAACCGCGCGAGCTCGGGAACGTGCCGGCAAACGAGATAGCCGAACTCGCCGGGCTCAGCACCCCGAAGAGAAGTGTGCAATTGGGGATGTTCTCTCCACAACCAGAACCGCCCCGTGCCCGGGCCTGAATTCCCGCGCATGTAGATACGGCCGTCACGATCTTGTCGGGAGTTCTCAACGTCTGCTGCGAATAACCGCCTCATCCTGCTCGAACTCGGCGAGTCCGTACTGGAGGTAAACTCCATGCTGCTTCAGAAACGCATGAACGTCCAACCGGCTCTCACACCCCAACATCCGGCACAAATCCGATTCGAACAAAATACGCGCACGGTAACCCTCAAGCGCAAGCGCCTCCAGCGCCACGCGCGAGAGGTCCCTGCCCTCGCCCCCTAGCGCACGGGCAATATCATCCGGAATGTCGAAGCTAATCCGCATAACCGAAGCATACCACCGCAGGGCCACAGTAGTGACGGGGCGATGAAGATGTTGCCACGCGTTCCAATTTGGGACTCGTTGCCGTCTATCTGGAAGGTTCTTAGGGGGTCGGACCTTCAGGTCCGACAATAGCAACAGCACGAAAGCGCCTTCCTTTGCGCAGGTTCACCCGCAGCAAGTTTCATCTTTAGGGCTAGTTCTGGATTCTTACAATGCGTACGTGCGATTCTTCGATCAAAAATGCATTTCAGGAACTGGCGAGCAGCAGGTCCTTGGCTTCTTCAAGCGCGGCAAGCGCCGCCTCGCGCGTGACGGTAGGGAACCCTTCGAGGAAATCTTCTAGCGTTTCCCCGCCTTCTAAGTAATCGAACAGATTCTGGACCGGCACTCGTGTCCCGCGGAATACAGGCGTGCCCCCGAGAATGTCTTTGTCTCTGACGATCACGTTCATGTCCGAATTGTACACCGGGAAGCCACGCCCAGCAGCAATGTGAAATTAAGGCGCAATCTGGTACCCAAGCGCCAAATTAGGCCAAACAGCGCCGGTTTAAGCATCCATTTCGCGCCAAAATCGCACAATGGTAAGCCGCTCCGAAGCAACTCATCGCACTTCGCCAACTACGACACACATCATAATTCGCAGGAATGTAAGATTATCCTTGACTACTGATTACTTGTATGTTATCATCCCTACTGGTTTGTGCGGGATGAGCGCCGACAGGATGACGAACGAGAGAAAAAGGCAAGGCTACCCTAGCCCGCGCCAACAGGAGCGACAGATTCTAATCGCCGATCTGCCGATTAGAATTCGCCGTAAGTCTTTCCGCTTCAACAAAATTTCAGTTTCTAATCGACAAAAAACAGCCAATTTTTTGAGACCTGCCACCTACAAGCTAAAACCCGCAACCTGCCTTTCTAATGCCTGCCCGCCGACATTTTGGCGGGGCAACTACAGCGGTTCTAATCGCAACTGCAAAGAATTAAAAAGCGATGTAACTCTATGAAAACAAACGATGGAGACCAGTTCTAATCGCAATAGCTAGAGGAGGAAAGCGAAAGGCGAAACCCAAATCAAGGAATGATAATTCGAGAAGCCTCGGGCTGAGCCGCAACAGGCGAACTGGTTGCTGCTCCGCTGCGCAGGGGGAAGCGGGCGCGCAGAAATTCTAAGAAGGCGCGGGAGCGGGGGCGGTTGTTGGATTCGGCTTTGTTCATGCGCAGTAGAAAGACGAATAGCTGGAAAATTTCCGAGTCTTTCAGCGATGAGAATCCGGTTTGCGCGGCTTCGGCTTGGCGAAATTCGTGCAAGAAGCGCTGGATTTCGTTATAGAGCGCGGCGGGCAGGAGCGCTTCGGGCGGGCGTTCGTAGTAGATGCCGCTGTCGAGCGTGCGATACGTCTCCGCGAGTCGTTCGGTGGCCGTGAAGATTTCCGAATCGTGCAGGTCTTTGTGCTGCGATTGGAACGTGAGGATCGCGGTGGCGATTCCGGCGACGAGCGGCCAGTGCTTATAGACGAACTCGACGGAAAATTCGACGTCCTTGTATGGATAGTCTTTAGAAGGATCATGGCCGGGCGCGGGCGGCTTGCGTTGTTCGGCCTCGCGCTGTTCGCGCTCATAACGGTGCGCGACGATGAGATAGGAACAATCGAGCGGGCAATCGATGGTGACTTCGCGTTCGCGTCCGCAGCAGACGGCGCAGATTTTCTCGCCCTTGGCGGGGCAATAGCGCTTCGGCGGGCGCTTGCCGCAGATGGGACAGCTCATGCGTGCACGTGCCGCCTTTCCATGGCGGCAACATGCTGCACGATGGCGTCGATCACGCGTTCATCGCCGAATTTCGAATTGATCATCAGATCGTAGAGCGCGCGCGTGGGCCATTCCTTGCTGAAATAGTGGCGAATGAAGGTGGCGCGTTCGCGATCGACCTGCGCGAGGAGTTCGCGTGCCTCTTTTTCGTTTTTGCCGAGCAGGCTGAGGCGATGGAGCTTTTCGTCCATGGGCGCGTAGATGAAAAAATGGGCCGCGTCGGCGCGGTTGCGTAGAATCCACGGGCTGCCGCGGCCGACGATGACGCAGTTGCCGCGCGAGGCGACGTCGTTGATGACGCGTTCGAGCATTACGACCATCTGGTCTGTGTCAAAGCCCTGGATGGGAAGAGAGCGTTCGTAGCTGCCGCGCGCGAAGACGTTGAAGAGGCGGTGCAGCGGGCTCTCCATGCATTCGTCGCGGCGCTGGACTTCGTGGCGTTCGACGTTGCCGAGGCGCGCGATTTCCTCGGTGAGTTCCTCGTCCCAAAGTTTCCAGCCGAGCTGGTCGGCAAGCCTGCGAGCGATGGCGGCGCCGCCGCTGCCGTATTCGCGTTCGATGGTGATGACGCGGATGCTCATGGGGATAAGCGTATCTCATTTTCGCGGGTACGGGCGCAAGGGGAAATTGGTATGGCGGGAGAGAGAAGCCGCTCTAGGGCGCGTTTCGTGTCCGAGTTGCAGATGCCAGGTTGGGTCTGTGTCGCACCTACGGCGCTCAGATTAATTGGGGCGCTTTCCCCACCCTTCCGGGTGGGGCTAAGTTGTGTCGCGCCTACGGCGCTTAGAGACCAAAAACGAATGGGCGGAGAAGGCAAATGGAAATGAAGCAAAAAGCAAAGGCAAAAGCGAGAGAGGTCCTTCGCTTCGCTCAGGATGACGCATTTTTCTTGTTTAGGAGTAGAGGGAAGCGTCCGTTGCGCGCGATGCATCCGCAAGGCTGCCGCGCTGAAGGCCGCGGCGCTACATGTAAACCTCAACACAGAGAAAAGCAAGAGAGATCCTTCGCTTTGCTCAGGATGACGAACTTATTTTGGGAGGCAAAAAAAACGGGCCTTCCGTGTGAGTCGGAAGGCCCGAACGCGCGCCAGGTCAGGAGTTCATCCCGCGCGGCCTGCGGAATGAGGGGTGGTAGAGCTGGCAAACGCGGACTACTCCGGTTGAGCCGTGCCCTTGGTGACGGCGTTGTCGAGAAGCTGTTTCATTTGGTCGCGAGCCTGGCGTGAGGCATCGCGCTGCTGATGGCCGAGCTCGCGCATTTGATCCCCGAGCGTGCGCATCTGATCGCCAAGTTGGCGCTGCTGTTCGCCGATCTGGCGCTGTTGCTCGCCGGCCTGGTTTTGGTTCTGGCCCAGCTTGCGCATGAGTTCGCCGAGTTGGCGTTGGAGATCGCCGAGCTGCTGTTGCGTGCCGCCCGAGGCGCTCAACTGCTTCATTTGCGCTTCGAGCTTTTCCATGTCCGCGCTGAGATCAGGAATTGTGACGTGGACGTCGCGCATTTTCTGGCCCTGATCGCGCATCTGATCGCCTAGCGCGCGCATTTGCTTGCCGAGATCCTGCTGCTTCGCGCCGAGGTCCTGCTCATTCTTGAAATAGCCCTTGGCCTCGTTGACTAGGGCCGGATCTTTAATGACGTACGACTTTTCGTCGCGCTGGAACCAGATGAAGTCGCCATTGATCTTGCTGCGGAGCGCTGTGGCGTGTTCGACGTCCTGCGAATTGCCGGACATGATGATCGGGGAATCGTCTGAAACGATGACGAAGCGGTCGCCGGAATCGCCGATGTTAATTCTGGCCGTCGGGCTGACCTGGTAGAGGAACGGGCCAGTGGCGATCATTTTGCTGATGCTCATATCGAGATGGCTCTTGAGTTCGGCGATCTGTTGCTGGAGCTGCTGCATCTCGGGAGAATTTTCCGTGACCTTGGCGCTGAGATTCGCGAGCTGTTGCTCGAGAGCCTGCAATTTTGCCTGATCTTCGGGCGAGAGCTGTGGCATGGCTTTAATGTCGAGATTGAGCGCCATCGCCTTATGTATATCGCGCAGGCTCTTGCGCTGCGCTGCGTTCATCTGCTTCTGAATATCTTTATTGAACTGCTTGATCTGGAGTTGCATCGGGCCGTCGTCGATGGAGATGTTTGGAGTTACGACGACGAAGGGCGCGTCGGGCGGAGCGGGTGCGACTACCGGCTCCTGCGGCACGGCGGGATCCGGAGGAGCTTGCGCGATTGCGGGAGGTGGGAGCGGAGCGGCCATCGGTTGCGGATTGGGCGCGGGAAGCGGCGCGGCGGGCGGATTTGCCGGGAACGCGGGCGCTACCGGAGCGGGCGGCGCGACGGGCGCAGCGGCTTGCGTCGAGGGGCGCGCGGCTGCGGCGAGCAAGATGGCTGGGACGCCGACAACTGCGAGCGCCACCGCTAGAGATTTTCTGATACGCATGGAGACTGCTCCTTTCCAGTTGAGAATGCGGTCAACGCGTCGATCGGCTTGCCCCGGCGCGGCCATCGAGACGCCTTGCCAGTAAACGCGGCGGGAATTTTGCGAGAGCGCCGCGAAAAAGTTGAGAAGCGTGGTCGCGTAGAAGGCTCGGTCGGCGCCGGCGAGGAGAGCGGCTTCGTCGCTGGCCTCCTCTGCCGCGTCAGCGAGGGCGAGATTGAGCCACCATGCGAGCGGGCTGAACCAGAATATGGCGCGATGGAGGAGAGCGAGGCGCTGCGTGAGGGCGTCACGGCGAGCAATGTGAGACATTTCGTGCGCGACCACGGCGCGGAGCGTGGGCTCGTCCCATTTGCGCCAATATGTGGGGAGAAGGATTACGG
Organism: Candidatus Acidiferrales bacterium; assembly: GCA_035279845.1. Taxonomy (GTDB): domain Bacteria; phylum Acidobacteriota; class Terriglobia; order Acidiferrales; family UBA7541; genus Palsa-295. The sequence goes on from DATEGW010000095.1 coordinate 10,961, forward strand.
GGCGCAGTATACCGAGCGTGACTGGGACGGAAATTGCGCCGGATTCCGCCAAATGTGGTGGCGAAACGACGCCAGCGGAGCGCGCCTGGCGCATTAAGACGCGAATTGCGTCGCAATCGGCAATCGTTTGTGCGGAGCGAACGAGGCGATGGCCGAAGATCGCGCCGAGGGCGATGCGCGCGAGAAGAAATAGCGCGACCACTGCGAAGATTACTCCGGCAAGTTCCGCCCAGGGGAATGCGGATTGTGCGGCGTGCAATGGCGCTGTCGCCTGAGCAGACTGCGTAGGCGGTGCGGCTGTGTTAGCTTCGGCCACGGGCAGCACCGGCTGCTTTGACATTTCGGCGCGGCGGATCGCGTTGTTAGATGGAACTGCCTTGAACGAATACAGCGGCTCGCGTGTCGCTGGCGCGGTTTCGATGTCGAGCGTTGCCAGACTATTCGCGGCAACGGCGGGAGTAGTCGGCGTTTGCGATGAAAGTGAAACAGCTGGCGTTGAGCGTGTGAAAAGAGATGCGATCGATTGGGGAACCGGGAAGGGAATCGCGGGAACCGTCAACGCAAGAAGGGGCATGGCTAGCGCGGCGTAGAGAACGCCTTTCCAGATTGCGAGGCGCGCGGAAGGATTCTTCACGCGGAAGACAAAAAGCACTATGGCCGCGGCGGCTCCGAGCGCGAGCGAGCGCAGGGCGGGATCGAGAATGTGCATGAGCATTGAGGAGCGCGCGAACGAGTGCGGCAGCATGGCTATTCTTCCTTTCGCGAAGGACGAGCGGGCAATTTGCGAGCCGCGTCGCTTTGGGCGATTTTGCGGGCGAGGCGTTCCAGGTCTTTGCGGCCGAGCACGTCCTGATCGACCATGCCGAGGAGGAGTTGTTCGGCTGAGCCGTCGCAGAAGCGATCGATGATGTGTTTGACGGCGCGGACGGCGACGTTTTCGCGTGCTTCGGCGGCGCGATAAATAAAGGTGCGGCCTTCGAGAGTGTGGGAGACGTAGCCCTTCGCTTCAAGGCGGCGGAGAATTGTGCGAATCGTGGACTCTTTCATCGGACGGTCCGCGGCGAGGGCTTCGCGGCAAGCCTCGGCGGTGCATGGGCCATTCGTCCAGACGTAATCCATCACGGACTGCTCAACTTCACCAAGATTGCGTGGTCTGTGTGTGTTATTCATTGTAGCGCTACAATGTGTAACAGAGGAGGAAAAGTGTGTCAAGCTAAAAAAAACGCAGCGAGAGTTTTCAGACGGCGTGGCTGCAAAAAAGAAAGCGATTGGCAAATGACTTTAGAAAATTCTTTGTAGTGTGTGCGAGCCTCCGGAGTTGCGGTTTGGCGCGAGTCACGTTTATTGACAAATGGATGATTTGCGGTTTACAGGGCAGAAAGGGGAATGTAGTATGTTGCGTTCGCGCGGGAACTTCAGCGGGTGGGGTGGATATTTTTGCCGGTCCGTTCGATCAGATGGTGGGCGCGCATTGCGGGTGTGATCTGCGT
>DATEGW010000096.1:0-20240 GCA_035279845.1 Candidatus Acidiferrales bacterium
GCGGCGACTTCCTCAATGGTCACGCCGCGCATTTCGCGCTCGCGCCTCAGACGATCGCCGAATGGTGTCGAAGGCATTCAGGAGTTCTCAGACTGATAATCTTCGAGGTAGGTCTGAAAAAAAGCAAGACTGATGCGAGGAGGTTAACAGTTTTTGCACAGCGGCGAAGCCCCAAAGCGAAATTGAGCTCCAGCTTCGGCCTGATCAGGTGTGCGTCCTACCCGATCCACGTGACTAAACCCTAGTTTTACTTTAGCAATCGGCCGGGGAATCGTCATTGCGGCGGAGGAAAACCGCACCCTATAATGCGGGAGGCTTGGCGTCCCTAGGCGGGCGGCGCTACCTGTGAAAATCCCCTCCACCGAAACGATGCGGAACGTGACAGAAGAGAAACCATTTGAAGGCGTGGAACGGCGTCGCCAGACGGGAACCGCCTTCCCGTTTCCCACAAGCGACGGCGCGGAGGTCACTGTTTTTCACGAATTGGGCAAGGCGCTAACCTCTTCACTGCAGCTCGATCAGGTCCTCCGAACCATAATGGAGAAAATCAATGAGGTGCTTCGTCCGGACACATGGTCGCTTCTGCTCATGGATCAGGACAAGCAGGAGCTCTATTTCGAGATCGCAACGGGCAAGGGCGCGGACAGACTGAAGGACCTCCGTATCAAGGTAGGCCAGGGCTTGGCCGGGTGGGTCGCCGAGAGCGGCAAGACGGTAGTCGTGCCCGATACGAGCCAGGACTCCCGCTTTTTTGCGCAGGTTGATTCGCGCACAAAGATGGAGACCCGCTCGATCGTGGCCGTTCCCGTCCGCTTCCGCGAGCAGTGCCTAGGCGTGATCGAGCTGATCAATTGCGTCGGCCCTGAAGGCTTTTCGCCGCGCGATATGGCACTACTGGAGGCGCTCGCCGACTACGCCGCGATTGCCATTGAAAATGCACGCCACGTGCAGCGAATCCACGAATTGACGATCACCGACGATTGCACTTCGCTTTACAACGCGCGGCATATGAATTTCATGCTCGATACAGAAATCTATCGTTCCCACCGCTACGCGTTCGAGTTTTCTCTAATCTTCATCGATCTCGATCACTTCAAGCAAATCAACGACACTCACGGCCATCTGATGGGTTCGAAGCTCCTCGCCGAGATCGGCGCCGCAATCAAGGAAAATTGCCGCCTCATTGATCTTGCGTTCCGCTATGGCGGTGACGAGTTTGTGATCCTGCTGCCCCAAACCTCGAAAGAAAACGCAATGGGCGTGGCGCGCCGCATACATAGGCTGATCCGCGAGACGAAGTGGCTCTGTGAGCCCGGTTTGAACGTCAATCTCACCGCAAGCGTCGGCGTTGCGTCATATCCCACAGACTCCCGCACCAAAGCCGAACTACTGCACCTCGCTGATGACGCGATGTATTTGGTGAAAAATACCACGCGCGATTGCGTCGCGGTAGCCGGGGTGGGCCTGCTGGCAAAAGAGCAGTAGCAAGCCTTTCATGCTCGCAGCTTTTACAGTTCCGCGGACGTATTGACTACAATCACGGCTCGGCATATATTCCCCGGCAAATCCCGGTTTCGTTTGAAATCCCTAATGAGGAGCTTCTTATGCGCCATGGGCTTCCAGACGTCCTTTTCACGACGGTTTTTGTGGTCGCAATCGCAATTCCAGGGTGTTCGAAACAACCCCCGCAACAAGTACAGCAGCCCAGCCTTAAATCAACCGCACCAGCAGCGCCGGCTCCGAGTGCCCCAGTGGGCCTTTCAACTCCCGTGACGAATGGCCCGGCCGCGACCGAAAAGCATTCCTTGAGCCTCACGAACTATGCGAATGTTCCCGTCACCGCCACGCTGAACGGCGCCTGGATCGGACAGTGGGACTCAAGCTCTTCCGTTCCGCTGGACTCGGTTGTGCAAGGCAAGAATGAGTTGAAGATTGACGTGCCACAGCAACCCGATGGCGAAATCCAGGTAGAGGTTAATGCGCAGAGAAATGGCCAGACTGTAAACCTGCTACGCTTGAACTTTGGCAAGAAGCCTGCCGGCAGCTATACGTACTACTTTGCGGCGCGCTAAAGGCTCTTCGGCTAAGCAAGGCAGCTCTTTACGTAGTCATAGCACTTCTTCACTTCATCCACCGAAGTTCCCGTACCCGGATAGTCGCAATCGATGTTGGCGCGCGCTTGGGACTTCTTATCTCGCAGAAATTGCAACACTTCCTTCATGTGGGAATCCCCAGTGCCGAAGGGAACGCTCACGCCCTGGAATTTGCAATCCTTCAGGTGCACGTCCAACAAATGTTGATAATTGTCTTTCACGAACTGCAGTGCGTCGTGGCCCGCGCGTGTGAAGTCGCCGATGTCCAAGTCAAGCCTCAACCATGGCGAAATGGCGGGGACCTGTGTGAGCACGTCCGGATTTGACGAGGCGACGGCGACGATTATCTTGTGCCTTTCCGCGAAAGGCGCAACGCGCTTTACCATATCAATTGGCATGTTGGAGCTTAGAGATTTCGCGCCAAGCGCCTTCGTGAACTCGAAGATGCGGTCGATTTGAGCGTCCGTAACCGGCGGCGGAGCGGCGGGCGTAGCGGGAGGCGCAGATGCGCCAGAGCCTCCTGCTGATGGAGCTGCGGGTCCGCCATTCGGGCCCCGTCCGCGGGCGCCTCGGCCTCCGCCTGCGCCAAAACGCGGATTGTAGGTATAGATGGTGATGCCGGCCTGGTTGAACTTTTTTCGTATGTCCTTGAAATAGTCGAGCGAGACGGTGTCGCGCCATTTCATGATGTCCGGTGCGTCGGCGGCGGTCGGTTCCACCTGCACCGAGAAGAGTTCGCATTCTGCGATGCCGACTTCTTGAATGGCGGAGACCAGTTCCGGATAGCGCAGGCCGCGCAGGCTATAGGTCTGGATGCCGATGTGAAGGCCGTCTACAACGGAGTGGAGCTTCGCCGCCATAGCGGCGGAAGCCAATCCGGCCAAACTGAGTTGAACAAACTGCCGCCTGGAAACCGCGTTTGAGAAGTTCATGCAGGATCCCCTCGCTTTGGGAGTCACGCGCGTCCATGAGAACGGGACGCAAGAGCGCTGGGAGCTTACCGCGTCAAGGGGGCCCGGACAACCTGAAACATTCGCGGTGACTCGCGGTGCCAGGAGCCCAACCGGCGGCTCCCGAAAAATCCCCCCTTTTTCTCGATTAGAATTTGGCTCCGGCGTTTGTTTTGAATCACATAGCCACAATTCTAATCGAGTCTTCTCGATTAGAAACCGGCGGGGTCGCCCGTCATCCAGAAGTTTGCATCGGCTGGGCAGTCTTATCGCCGGTGTGGATGTGGATTACTGTTCGCGGCGGCTCTACCCATCGGCTCTCTCCCGAGAGGCATGCCACGGCTTTGACAGCGCGGATGACCTCGCTCGCCGAGATGAACTTTTCGGGGCCGCGTTCGAGGATACGGTCAAGGACGATCCCCAGGTTTTCACGGCGTCTTGAGCGGAGCCCCAGGGCATCGAGATGGCGATGAAGAGCGCTATCGTCTATGTCATAGCGGCGGGCAATGTCTGCCGCTTTGAACCAATTTCGGTATTCCTGTTCGATCTCTTCGCGATCCGGGTGGCGGCAGATGGTGCATTTTCTGGCATGGCGCTCGATGTGCGCCGGAAGTTCTTTGTTTTCATTGGGCGGCTGTTTCAGGCTTGTGATTAGGTTCTGAGGCGGCGCTGCGAGCGGTGCCTCCGTTGCAACCGTTTGTTCCATTTGTCCTTCTTCTTCCTTCCGTCGAGTAATGCATCGAAACCTCAAACACAAGTATACCAGACGTTACACAATTTGTCAACATAATTCATGGGTATGAGTAGATTTCGGCCACGGCCGGAAAACAGGCTCGTCTTTCGTCCAATTTGGATACAGATTCAACCATAAAATCCTTTTTAACGGACCGAAATGGCGCTAGTTTGCACTTGAATTGGGCTTAGATTGGAATGCGGTTCTGGATGCGTTCTGTGAGCGACCGGGCCTATGATGGCTTGCCATGATTCATCGACGATTACTTAAGAAGGGGTGGGTAAGATGAAATTTTTACTTCTTGTCGCGGCTCTTGTGCTTACGTGTACCGGTCTAAATGGCCAGGCGGCCGGTTGGCAGCCTTCGCCGGGACACAAGCAAATCACGATTTGGCCGGGGACGCCGCCGGATGCGGGGGCGGTGGTGCCGGTCGGGCCGGAAACGGTGACGGTGTACAAAGACGACCCGGTTGCTGGGAAGCCGGTGATTGGCGTGAGCAATGTGACAATACCCACAATGACGGTGTACTCGCCGAAAGGAAACAACACAGGCGTTGCCATGGTGGTGTTTCCTGGCGGTGGCTACACCGATCTGGCGATCGATCTGGAGGGTACCGAGGTTTGCGATTGGCTCACGTCGCGAGGGATGACTTGCGTTCTTTTGAAGTATCGCGTGCCCGATTCAGGACCAGCGTGGCACGACGACTGCAAGTGCAACATTCACCCGAAAGCGCCGACGGCGCTCGAGGACGCGCAACGGACCGTGGGGTTGGTACGTCTTCACGCGGTGGAGTGGCATATCGATCCGCACAAAGTCGGCGTGATCGGATTTTCAGCAGGCGGACACATGGTGGCGGACATCAGCACGCATTTCGAAAAGCGCGCTTATAAGCCTGTCGATGCAGCGGATCACGAGAGCTGTCGTCCCGACTTTGCGTTGGCGATTTATCCGGGACATCTGCGGGAAAACACGAAGAAAGATTTTGATCTGAATCCATTGGTCCCCGTGACGCACGATACTCCTCCAACTTTCCTGGTGCAGGCAGAGGACGATCACGTGGATGGCGTAATCCAGTCGCTGGTTTATTACATTGCGCTGAAGAACGCGGGAGTTCTCGTCGAGATGCACTTGTACGCGCAGGGCGGTCACGCGTTCGGGTTGCGACCGACGAAGTTTCCGATTACGCAGTGGCCCGAATTGGCGGAAAAGTGGCTTGGGACAATCGGGATGCTTTCGCAGTAAGCGCCACTCGAATCGCGTCTGCCATCTTTACGGAGCTTTGAAAGTGAGCATAACCCGCGTCGCTTGCCCGGCGCGTACCGTCACCTTCTGATCCTGCGTTCCAAATACGGCGGCCCAACTTCCCAATGTGTACTCACCGGGCGGCACATTCTGAATCGTAAAAGAACCTTCGGCGCCTGTAATCGAATAGAAGGGATTGCTTGTCACTGCGACGTAGGCGCTCATCCACGGATGCTCATTGCAATGCACCATGATCATGATGTCAGGGCGGCTGAACTTGTGCATGATCGGAGGCGCTCCGGGGGGCTGTGTTTGATTGAAGTTCGTGTTCTGCGTGGACATGAAGTGGATGTTGTGCGTTGTCGGATCGCTCGAAACGATTTTCAGCGGCTGACCGACCATCACACTGAGTACATGAGGCAGATACATGCAATCCTTTTGATCCAAGATGACCGGTGTTGTTGGCGGCATAAACGAGCCCGAGACGTTCTTCAAGTAGACGAAGACATTCGGCAAAGTTCCGTTGGAGTTGACGGCACCATCTTCAGCGAGAGTCGGTTGCGGATTCCTGGTTTCGCAAACGGGGTCGGCGGACATGTTGAGCTTGCGCCGTTCAGGCGGCGTGCCCTGAAACATAACTGTGCCGGTAATGGAGCCGGTTGTCTGCGGAGCCGCCTTGGACGCTCCAGCAGATGGACCTGGCGCGGCGCTTACGACAAGAGCGGCGATAGCAACAAGTGCCGCAGCCAGAACCATACCACAAGCCAAAAATGAGCGCTTTCCAGTCATTCGAGCCCTCCGTGAAGCGACAACTTGATTTGAAGTGATCATAAGATGCCACATCAGAAAACGATCCAAACAACCAGGTAAAGCGAGTTGTTCTGATTCGCGTTGCGGCCCGAGCCGTCGTAGTTCTTGCTGTCGCCATTGAACTTCAAATAGCCGGTGTACTGCACGCCGAGTTGCACATTTTGTACGGGCCAGTAAGACACATTGGCGATATAGCCGTTGGTTTTTGGATTGCCAGTCTCACTCCCTGTCACAGAAGTTCCGCTGCCATAGAACGTTGCATCCGCTGTTCCGTTCGTTTGGAAGCCGCCAACACTGGCGGCATAGCGGTTACCGAAATGGTATGCGGCATCGCCGCGAATGGTCTGCAGCGTGTGTGGCACCAGATCGGCAGCTTCATTGTCGAAAGTCGCATTCAGCTTCGATGATTCATGAATAAAGGTGCCATGGACCGTAAGGATATCGTTATGCAGTGACGGCAACACACGTTCGTATTGGAAGTCCCCCGCTACGTCGGTGTAGGTGTCATGCGGGCCGAGGATTGCATTTGGTGTAGAGTTCGCGTGCATTCCGTAAGAGCCGACTTCGAGATAGTTGTTACCCAACGTTTCTTGCCAGGCTAGACGCCAGTACGGCGCGACACCATCAATGTTGTATGCGGCGTCTGTACCGGGATTCGGCTGCGAACCGCCGAGATGCTCGGAGCGATAAATGCTCACGTCTCCGTATAAGTGGTCGTTCCACATGGCATACGCCCCTGCACCCGCCACATCTTGCCCAAGCGTGCCGTCGATGAGGGTGCTCGCAACAGGGCCCGGAGCAACGTCACTGGAAACATAAGGAAAGCTCCATGCAGGAGTGCTGTTCCACAAGTCTTCGACTGTGGGGTTGTTGTTAAGCGTCAAACCGTAAACCAGAGTCTTTCCAGCGAATTTGCCGACGTTCGACAAGCGCACGTCTGTGTTATCCCAACTAAAGTGGTCGTCTTGCCCACTGTAAGTGACTTGGATGAACCCACCGATGTGATTCGAGAACGCACCCGCCAAGAACAGACTTGCCTGTTGGGGAAACTCCACGCTTCCATTTTGGGTGCTGGGAACGGGCTTTGGCAGCTGCGTGTCCGACAATTCTATGAACGCCGAAAGCGGCAGAAAATTCGCGATATTGACTCCCGTTCGACCACCTCCTCCCTTTTCTGAAATTTGCGTCAGGGTCGTAGTCGTATAGCCGTTCAGCTTGAATATGCGGCCAAACGGAGTCAGTTCAGGAATTGTGGTGTGACACGAACTGCAAGGCAAACCAGTCTGACGTGCGAAACTCGGCACTGCATACGCATTCGACGCACCCGCAAAGACCGCCGACAGAACGATAGCGCATAACCCAAACCACCTCAGGCCAGTTCTCATGCGAATATTCCCCTCCTGGTGCCGATGATGCGGCAATTTCAAACCGGGTGATGTGACATCCGTCACTCACCAATGTGAGGACGGACACAGCCATCGAGATATGCCTTTGAACCGAATACGCTGGAATCGCAAAGAATTGGTCGATTTACTCAGTAATTTTCCCGAAGTCCTGACAATAGGCGCCCCCAGTCCAAGGAATACGCCATGCCCTTGTGGGTTGTTCGCTGGTATGGCGTCACCTATACTCGCCGGGAGACCATGGTTCGCCTAAATGCCGCTCCCGCGCATCTAAGTTGTGAAGGGAAACCCGATTGAGAAATCAGGAAGCGGCGCGGTATGCCCGGTGGGCTGCGATGTCGGCGGGGGCGATTGCGCTCATCGTGGCCGGATTTTTTGGCGAACGGGCGTTGCGTGGCTATATCGCGCGGCGGCACGGCCCTGCGCCAGTGCCGGACACGGTGCACCAGCAGTTTGGCGGCGTTTCCTATTCCTTCAGCAATCAGGACGGCACGACTTTTACGATTCGCGCCTCACACGCCACGGAATTTAAGGAAGGCGATAAGGCGCTGCTGCAGGACGTGTGGGTGACGATCTACGGAAAAAACGGCAATCGCAACGACAATATTCACACGCGCGAATGCAGTTATCAGCCCGATGCGGGCAATGTGCAGTGCACGGGCGAAGTTGAGATCGACATGCAGGGCGCGATGAACGCAAAAGGCAACTCGGCCGAGCAGCCCTCCGCAACGACGGCGGGCGGGCCGGTACATGTGACAACGAGCAATGTGACATTCAATCGCGAAAGCGGCGAAGCGTCGACTCCGGCTCCCGTGAGTCTGAAATTTCCCGGCGGAGAAGGACACGGCGCAGGCCTGCAGTACAACTCAACAAAAGCGACGCTGCGGCTGGAGCGCGACGTTTCGTTTTCGATGGCAGCTTCGCAGAAAACAGGCGGCCTGCCGGTGAACGCGACGGCAGCGAATCTCGAATTTCATCGCGACGACCACGCGATTGCGCTTGGCGGGCCGGTCGTGATGCATCAGGGCGACCGGCAACTTACGGCCGAGCACGTCTCGATCACGCTCGACAAGCAATATCATGCGCAGGAAATCTCGGCTGAAGGCAATCCCGTTGTAAGCGGGAACGAGAACGGAGCGGCATTCACGATCTCCGCACAAAAATTCGAAGGCACGCTCGATGCGAACGGCGCGATCCAACAAGTTACGGCCGACGGGAGCGTGAACGCTATGCGCAAAACTCCTGCGGGCGACGACCATTTCTCGGCGGCGCACGTTGAGTTCGCCATGGTTCCCGGGCGGAATCTCTTGCAGCAGATGACCGCGAGCGGAGGCGTCTCGGCGCAGACTACGGCCAGCGCAAGTGTGCGTACACTCAAAACCAGCGCTCTGCAAATCAATTTCGGGGCACCGGCAAACGGCAGCGGAAATTCGCCCGCGATGAATCGGCAGACGATCGAGAGCGCGGAAACGATTGGCCCTGCGACAATCGAATCAAAAGCGGCGAACCAAACCTTGAACTTGAAAGCCGCAAAATTCGCGGCGACATTTGGGTCTGATGGAAAGCTGCACGAACTGCTGGGCCATTCAGGCGTCGAAATCACGCGCACGTCGGCGAACGGCGAGCCGCAAACAAGCACGGCCAAAGAGCTCGCGGCGACATTTGGTCCCGACGGCGATTGGGCTACGGTGGACGAGAGCGGCGGCGTGCGTCTCACGCAGGACGGGAAGGTCGCAACCGCCGGACGAGCGCAGGTGGCCCAGGCAACAGACACGATCACGCTCGAAGGCTCGCCGATTTTCAGCGATGGTTTGAGCCGCACTTCGGCTGGCGCGGTCACGATTAATCAAAAAACCGGCGAGATTCGGGCCGGCGGCGGCGTCCTATCGACCGAAATGGGGCAATCAGCCGCCAATCAGCGAAAGTCATCCATAGGTGGGGCATCTCAAAGCGGAATAAGCAATATCGCTCTGGGCGAGGGCGATGCGCACATCGCGGGCGACGCGCTAACGGGCTCGATCAACGCGGGCGATGTCACTTTCCGAGGACACGCGCGACTTTGGCAAGGGCAGGCCGTCTTGCAGGCGGACCAAATATCCGTGTCGCAGAACGCGGGAAAGCTCGAAGCTACGGACAATGTGGTCGCCGTGTTCCCGCAAGCGGCCAGTGAAGGGATGCAGTTGCCGATCCTGGCAGCCACGAAGCGCAATGCGGCGGCAAATACGGCCGCGAGACCGACCGTTTGGCAAATCCGCGCGCAAAGACTTGCGTTTTCCAATGCAGAAAGTGCGGCGCACCTGGTTGGGGACGTAACGGCTAGTTCCGATCAAGGCTCGCTGCATTCCGCGACGATGGACGTTTATCTGGCTCCAGCCGGATCGAGCCAAAAGAACGCGCCCAGCAATTCGGCGTTTGGCGGCCGCGGCGTGGAGCGTGCTGTCGCGCGGGGCGGCGTGATCGTGAGCCAAAACGGCTTTCATGGGTACGCTCAGGAAGCGGAATACGATGCTGCGCGGGGAAAGTTCGTATTTACAGGCGGTCAGCCAAGGATTACAGACGGGAACGGCAACACAACCACGGGCCATTCGTTGACCTTCGATGTAGCGAGTGATACGATTTCGGTGGATTCCAAAGAAGGTTCGCGCACGCTGACCAGGCACCGGGTTGAGAAATGAACCTGCATGGAAAAGCTTCAGGCTTCCGATCTCAAGAAAGCATACCGGGGCCGCAGAGTTGTTGACAACGTCAGCCTAGAGATTCGCCAGGGCGAAGTGGTTGGTCTGCTCGGGCCGAACGGCGCAGGAAAGACTACGACGTTCAATATACTGGTCGGGCTCGTTCGGCCGGATTATGGCCGGGTGCTGCTGGATGACGAGGACATTACCGACCTCCCCATGTACCTCAGGGCCCGCAACGGTATCAGCTATCTTCCTCAGGAGCCCTCGGTCTTTCGCAAGCTGACGGTCGAAGAGAACCTGCTGGCGGTGCTGGAGACGCTTTCGCTCACGCCCGAGCAGCGGCGCGAGCGAGTGGAAGAGTTGCTTGCGCAGATAGGTTTGGATGGAGTCCGCTACAGCCAGGCGCATGTGCTTTCAGGGGGGGAACGGCGCAGGCTGGAGATCGCGCGGTCGCTCGTGCTTTCCCCGTCGTTTATCTTGCTGGACGAGCCTTTTTCCGGGATTGACCCGCTTACGGTGGTCGATATCCAGAAAATAATCGCGGATTTGAGCGCGGCTGGCATTGGCGTTCTCATCACAGACCATAACGTGCAGGAGACGCTGGCCGTGACGAATCGGGCCTATATTATTAGTGAGGGGAAGATCCTGGCGACAGGAACGCCAGCCGAAATTTCGGCGAGCGCCGACGTGAGGCGCATCTATCTGGGAGAAGCATTCCGGCTGAACTAAGTGCCATTAAAACAATGAATTACCTCGCACCCAAACTTCATCTCCGCCTGGCGCAGAAGCAGATTCTGACGCCGGGCCTGGTCCAGATGGTCAGCGTATTGGCACTGAACCGGCTGGAACTGAAGGAGATGATCAATCAGGAGATCATGGCGAATCCCGTTCTCGAGGAACTGGAGGAGACGGGCGTTCAGGCTGAGAACTATACGGATGAAGCCTTCCTGAAGAAGGAAACGGAAAACGTTCCGGAGGGCGAGGGTTCAAATCCCTTTGACGAATTCGATTTCGGTTCCTTCTTTACGCAATACCTCGATACAGGCGCCGAGCGCGTGGCCAGTAGCGAACGCGAAGAGGTCGAAAAGCCCAGCTTCGATAAGTTCCTTTCCTCGCCGTCCAGCCTTGCCGACCACCTCACATGGCAACTGAGCATGGCAATTTGCTCCGAGACGGTCCGGAAGATCGCCGAATCGATCATCGGCAATCTGGATGAAAACGGCTATTTGACTGCGACTCTTGAAGAAATCACGGCCTCAGGAAATTACTCCACGGAAGACGTGGAAGAAGCGTTGACCATGGTGCAGGAGTTCGATCCGCCCGGAATCGCCGCACGCGATTTGCAGGAATGCCTGCTGCTGCAACTGAAGGCGATCGATCCGCAAAACGTGCTTGCGCAGCAGATCATCGCCGAGCATTTGAAGCTTTTGCAAAATAATCAACTGAAGGAAGTCTCTCGCGCGCTGAATCGCCCGGTGGAACTCGTGAAGCGCGCCGTCGATGTGATCAAGCGCCTCGATCCGCGCCCTGGCTCTCGTTACAACAAGACCGAGCCGCGTCTCGTCGAGCCGGATGTGCAATTCCGGAAGGAAGAAGGCGAATGGCAAGTCTTCATGACCGACGATGACGTGCCGCAGCTGCGGCTGAATCCCACGTACCGCCGGCTTCTGTCGCGCGATGCCGCCGATCGTGACGTGCGGAACTACGTCAAAGAGCGGTTCACGGCTGCGATCCAGCTGATGAAGAACATCGAGCAGCGGAAACATACGATTCAGCGCGTCTGCCAATCGATTTTGCGCCGCCAGGGCGATTTCCTCGATTACGGCCCCGATCACCTTCGGCCCATGATGATCAAGGAAGTGGCCGAAGAGGTCGGCGTGCATCCCTCCACCGTGAGCCGCGCCGTGGCCAACAAGTACGTGATTACGCCGCGGGGCGTGCTGGAACTGCGCAGCTTCTTCTCGGAATCGGTAAATGGGCCGCAGGGAATGGAAATGTCACTGCTTTCGCTGAAGCGGCGCGTGAAGCAGATGATCGAGGCCGAGGACGCCACGCACCCGCTCACCGACGATCAGATCACTAAAAAGTTGAAGGACGAAGGAATCGATGTGACCCGGCGCACCGTCGCGAAATATCGCGAGGACCTGCGCATCCCGAGCACGCATCGCCGCCGGGTGAAAGCGTAGCCTGCCGCCACCGTGAGCCGCCCCGCCCCGAAGCGCCTAACGCGCCCGAAGCGCCGACCGACTCGCCAGCTTGTAATCCTCACGGGGCTTTCCGGCTCCGGAAAAGGTTCCGTTCTTAATGCGTTCGAAGACTTGGGGTTTTATTGTGTGGACAATTTGCCCGTGGGCCTTATCCCCGCGTTCGGCGATATTTTTGAAGCGGGGCGTGGGGAAATCGATCGCGCAGCTCTGCTTGTAGACGCGCGCGAACGCGCACTGATCGGCAAATTTCCTGAAATTTACCGCAGACTTAGCGCGGAACACGATACGACACTGATTTTCATCGAGGCGAGCGATACGGCGCTGATCCGCCGCTTCAGCGAGACGCGCCGGCCGCATCCGCTCGCCGCACATGGTCGAATTGCCGACGGCATTCGTGCGGAGCGCAAACGGATGGCGCCGATCCGCCGACTCGCGGACGTAATCATCGATACCACGAAATTTAACGTTCACGAGTTGCGGGATTTCATCATCAAGCGGTTCGACTCGACGGGCAAGCGCGCGATGATGGTGTCCGTGGTGAGCTTCGGGTATCGTTACGGCATTCCGCAGGACGCGGATCTCGTATTCGACGTGCGTTTCCTGCCGAATCCGCACTTCGTGCCGCGGTTGCGCCCGCATAGCGGGAAAGATCCTGCCGTGGCGCGTTATATTTACTCTTTTCCGCAAACGGAGCAGTTTGTAAAGCGACTCGAGGCGCTGATGCGATATTTGATTCCGCATTACGCCCATGAAGGAAAGAGCTATCTTACTGTGGCGCTCGGATGTACCGGGGGCAGACATCGATCGGTGGCACTGGCGGAGCGAATAAGGCACGATTTGCAGAAGCAAGGCATTGCCGCAAAAGTCCTGCACCGCGACATGGACAAGATTGCATCGTAAATTGGAAGTCACGCGTCGTAAGCGTTTTGCATTAACGATTTAGAGTCTCCACTTGAAAACGGAACAGGCAGAACACCGGTCTTTGCTCAGTGAGCGCGAAGAGATTCGCCGCTTGCTCGGTTATTTGAAGCCGTACGCTCCGCAACTTGCGCTCGGCATTCTGCTGATGCTGCTGATGGGCGCGCTCGAAGGGATTGTCGCGCTCGCGATCAAGCCCGCGGTTGACGTGGTGCTGAATCCAGCGACTCCTGCGCAGACGCTTCCGCTTTTCACAGTTCCGCACACAAATTACACGCTGGATCTGCGTTCCTTTGTTCCGGCTTCTATCCACAACGTGTTCAACGTGTTCGCTGTTGCGTTGCTCGCAATCTTCATCGTCAAAGGTGTCGCGGAATATGCCGGCAGCCTGCTGATTCAGCACGCCGGGCTTTCCAGCATTACGGACTTGCGCAATCGCGTTTACGCGAAGGTGGTGCAACAGCCTGTCGGCTTCTTCCAGGAAAACGCAGTTGGACGCGTGATGTCCGCCGTGATCAGCGACATCGAACAGATGCGTCCCGCATTTTCCGATTGGTTTGCGGAGTTATTTCGGCAATCGTTCAGCCTTGTGGCCTTCGTTCTCGCCTTGCTCGTTATCGATTGGAGAATGGCGATCGGGTGCGCCGCGCTCGTTCCTCTGGTGGTATTGCCAGCTGGAAAATTTGGACGCAAGATCCGAAAATCATCGCAAAAAAGCCGGACCCACGTTGCGGGCTTGAGTCAGATCGTTCAAGAAACGATCAGCGGCAATCGCGTGGTGAAGGCGTTCGGGATGGAAAGGTTTGAAATCCATAAATTCCGGGAAGAAGCCCGGCGCCTTCTGCGCGAAAACATGCGCTGGATTCGCGCGTTCGCGGCCACCTCGCCGGTGATGGATTTCCTCGGTGCTTTCGTGATTGCCCTGGTCCTTTTCGTTGCTCGCGGCGAGATCAAAGCGCATCGCATGACGGAGGGCTCTTTCGTTGCTTTCGCTTTTGCTCTATTCAAGGCCGCCGAGCCGCTCAAGCGACTGGGTACCGTCTATCAACTCTTTCTGCAAGCCGTCGGCGTTTCTGCCCAAGTATTCGCCTACATCGACATGCCGGAAGAGATGGTCGAGGCGCCGGGCGCAAAAGTGCTACCGCACTTTTCGCGATCGATTCAATTTGAGGACGCAATATTTGGCTACGACGACAGCAGCGGGCTTATTTTGCGCGGGATTGATCTCAATGTGCCGGCGGGAACCGTGGTCGCGATCGTGGGATCGAGCGGCGCTGGAAAAACCACGCTCGTCAATCTTCTGCCGCGATTTTTGGACGCTACGTCCGGCTCGATTCGAATTGACGGACACGATGTTCGCGAGGTGACACTCCGTTCATTACGCGAGCAGATGGCAATCGTGACGCAGGAAACGATCCTCTTCAACGATACAATCTGGAACAATCTGTGCTATGGCCAGCCGAAAATGCCCGAAGCGAAGGTCCGCGCGGCGGCGCAAGCTGCCTTGGCGCACGACTTCATCACGAAAATGCCCGATGGTTACCAGACGGTTGTGGGCGATCGCGGGCAGCGCCTCTCGGGTGGCCAGCGCCAGCGTCTCGCCATCGCCCGCGCACTGTTGAAAGATGCGCCCATATTGATTCTCGACGAAGCCACGTCCGAATTGGATACCGAATCAGAAATGCAGGTTCAGGATGCGCTGAATAACTTGATGGCGGGCCGCACCGTTTTTGTGATCGCACATCGGCTCACCACGATCCGGCGTGCCGACGTAATCGTAGTCGTAGATGGAGGCGTTGTCGCCGAACGCGGCACGCATGACGAACTGCTGGCACGCGGCGGCATTTACGCACGGCTTTACGAGATGCAGTTCCGCGATGCCGATACGGTCCGTGCGGCGGAGGGTGACTGATGGCGCGCGGCCTCCGCTCAATGACCGGCTATGCGCAGGCGCACGCGCTCGAAAACGGCTGGAGCCTTCGCGTTTCCTTGCGCAGTGTGAATCACCGTTTTCTGGACTTACATCTGCGCGTTCCGGAGGGCTTCGAGCCGCTGGAGCCTGTGATGCGCAAGATCGTTCGCGAGCGGTTGCGGCGCGGGCACGTCGATCTTACGGTTCAGTATGAAATGGCGGGACCGTCTGCCGTTGGCGTGAATCAGGAGGTGGCGGGCGCTTACATGCGGGCCGTGAAAGATCTGCGCGAGAAATTTGCCATGCGCAACGAGCCCGATCTCGCAGGCATTTTGCGCTTGCCTGGCGTAATCGGCGCACCTGTCGCTTCCATCGAGAACGAAATGGAACGTCTGGAAGCAGCCATTACAAAATGCCTTTCCGATGCGCTCGATAAACTGGACAAGATGCGCGAGCAGGAAGCCACGCATCTGCGCGAGGAAATGGCCGCGCGCCTTTCGGCCATGCGGAATTCAGTCGCGCGTATGGAAAAACTGGCGGAGCGCGTTCGCCCCGCGTTTGCAAAGCGGTTAGAGACAAGGTTGAAAGAACTCCTTGGCGAAAGCCCGGTTGATCCGGCTCGTCTGGCGCAGGAGGCGGCTATTGCGGCGGAGCGCAGTGACGTTGCCGAAGAACTGGCGCGGCTGCGCAGTCACGTGCAACAATTTGAAGCCCTGCTCGCGGGCGCCTCCGACGTGGGCAAAAAGATGGATTTTCTGCTGCAGGAGATGCAGCGCGAGGCGAATACCACACTTTCGAAAACACCGGGGAGCGAAGGCGAAGGACTGGAGATGACCCAAATAGGACTCGAACTCAAATCCGAGATCGAAAAATTGCGCGAACAGGTGCAGAATATCGAATGATCCTTTGGGAGCCGCTTGTCCTGATCGTCTCCGGACCTTCAGGTTCGGGAAAATCAACCCTCGTTCAAAAGATTCTGGAGCTGCCACGGACCATCGCATCCGTAAGCTGTACGACGCGTGCTCCCCGCAAGACGGAAAACAAGGGCAAATGGTACAATTTCGTCACCGAAGAGGGGTTCCGCCAGATGATCGACCGAGGCGAATTCCTCGAGTACGCGCAGGTCTTCGGCAAAAATTGGTACGGCACTCCGCGCAAGTGGGTGGATCAGGCACGCGAGCAAAAGCAGGATCTCGTGCTCGAGATCGACGTTCAAGGGGCGTTGCAAGCGAAAGAAAATCTGCCGGACGCGGTGGCGATTTTCGTTTTGCCGCCGTCGAGCGCCGATCTGGAGCGCCGGATTCGCGAACGCGGGCAGGACTCTGAAGAGGAGATTCGGCGACGCCTTGATCGCGCCCGCGAAGAGATGCGGAGCTACCGCTCTTACGATTTTGCAGTGATCAATGACGACCTGGAGCGCGCTAGCGGCGAAGTGCAGAGCATTGTGCTCGCCTCGCGCTGCCGCGTCGCGCGCAACGAACGGCGAATTTGCGAAATAGTGAAAACTTTCGGAGGATAACTTGGACATGAGCATTTCGAATCAGGCGCCGGACAGCCAGTTTGCCTACGTAGTGGTGGTGTCGCGTCGCGCGCGGCAATTAATGATCGGCGGCCGCCCGTTGGTGGAAAATCCGCACTCCCGCAAAAACACGCGCATCGCCGAGGAAGAATTGCAGGCCGGCCTGCTCGAATACGAGGCCCCGGAAGTGAATCCCGAAGAGTTAGAAAGCCGCCGGCGCAAAGGCTGATGCGCGGCTGTCCGCGGCGGGGATGCTGCGTGTTACGCCCGCCCTTTATAGCGAGCGAAAATCATGAAGATCGCTCTTGGCATTACCGGAGGGGTTGCCGCATATAAGGCGGCGGAGCTCGTTCGCCGATTGCAGGACGAAGGCCTCGACGTGCAGGCGGTGATGACGCGCGCCGCGCAGGAATTCATCACGCCACTCACCTTTGCCGCGCTCACCGGCAAAAAAGTTATCACGGAGATGTTTGGCGCCGATAGCGCCGCGCCAGCCAACGTCGAAAGCGCGATCGAACACATGGCCGTCGCGCAACGCATCGATCTGCTGCTCGTCGCGCCGGCTACGGCGGACATTCTCTCCAAGTTTGCGCACGGCGCCGCCGACGACTTTCTCTCCACGCTCTACATTGCCACAAAGGCGCCCGTCGTCGTTGCTCCCGCGATGAACGTGAACATGTGGGAGCATCCGGCGACGCAAGAAAACCTCGCAACACTGCGCGCGCGTGGCGTTCACGTGGTCGATCCCGACGAAGGTTATCTTGCCTGCGGCATGACGGGTGCGGGCCGCCTCGCAGCCACCGAATCGATCGTACGAAAAGTAAGTGATGTTCTCGGCCTGCGCAAAGACCTGGCTGGCCAGACGGTGCTGATAACCGCCGGCCCTACGCGCGAGGACCTCGATCCCGTCCGGTTCTTGACGAACCGCTCTTCGGGAAAAATGGGCTACGCGCTTGCCGAAGCCGCTGTGCGCCGCGGCGCGCGGACGATTCTCGTTAGTGGCCCCGTGGAATTGGACGCGCCCCTCGGCGTCGATTGGGTTCCCGTGCGTTCCACCGAGGAGATGCGCTCGGCCGTGATGGCGCGCGCGCCGGAAGCGACGATCGTCATTATGGCGGCGGCCGTGGCGGATTATCGCCCCGCCGCCGTGCATGCAAACAAAATCAAACGCAGCGAGGGCCGCATTACGCTCGATCTTGAGCCCACAGCCGACATTCTTGCCGAAGTGGGCCGCGCGAAGGGCAAATCCATCCTGATCGGCTTCGCCGCCGAAACCGATCGCCTCGTCGAAAACGCCCGCGATAAACTCCAACGCAAGGGTGCGGACATGATTGTTGCGAATGATGTGACGCAAGAGGGCGCCGGCTTCGACATAGACACGAACATCGTCACGCTGGTCGTTCGCGACGGGCGCGACATTCCATTGCCCAAGATGACCAAGCGCGAGGTCGCCGAGAAGATCCTCGGCCATGCCCTCGCTCTCCGGCGTTAACGTGCTATCGAGAAGGCCATTCCCACCTAGGGATTTCCGTACCTTTGGGGACTTCGACGGTTGTTTCGCCAAAATCCTTTTCCAATCGAATGCAATGACACCCCGCTTCTTGCAAGAGAGATGCGATTAATTTTTCTGAGTGCGTGACCACGATCATTTGGCAACGCCTCGCGGCCTTTCCGATGAGCCGGGCTAACGGGCCGAGCAAGTCCGGATGCAGACTCGTTTCGGGCTCGTTTAGCACCATTAGTTCTGGCGGTCGCGGCGTTAGCAATGCGGCGACCCAAAGTAGATACCTGAGCGTTCCGTCAGAGAGCTCGGCTGCTGTCAACGTCCTCAGCAAACCGTACTGTTTCATCGTTAGGGTAAAACGGCCATTCACCTCCACAGCCGAAAGCTGACTCTTCGGAAAAGCATCATCTATCGCGGCGGCAAGGTCTTCGCGAGCGCCAATAGCAATGATGGTCTGGACAGCCGAAGCAACATCGGACCCGTCGTGACCAAGAATCGGTGTATGAGTGCCCACCTGAGGTGAACGCGCCGGAGAATCCGGGTCTGTTCGGAAATGATCGTAGAACCGCCACGCGCGAATCGATTCGCGCAGCGCCAGAACTTCTGGAGCGCGTCGCGGGTCCGCCAGTTGGGTCATCATGCTATCAAAAGGCGCGACGTTTTTTGCTGCAATATCCCAATCGCCGTCATCGGATCGAACGCGTACTACTGCTCGTTGCCGGTCCACTAGCATAGTCGAAGGTCTCAGCGTCGGAGCGTGCCAGATGCATTCGCGTTTGATTTCAGGATCGAGCCCGAAGGGCGAACTGCCCGGCACAGGCAAACCGAGGTCGATAAGATATCCGAACTGCTGACCGGAAAATCCCAAGCGAAGGCTAACAGGCTCCTGGCGTACAGTGCCTTGAACTGGGTGCTTGCCATGACGCACCGCGTCGCCTATCAGTTCGGGTCCTGCCCATAGTGTGGATTGCAACCCTCCCTCTCGTGCGAGGGACGGTACAACGCGTCCCTGAGCAGTGTCCGCCAAAAGCCGCAAAGCTCGGTACGAATTGGACTTTCCGCTTCCGTTCGGGCCCGTAATTATATTCAAGTTCTTAAGCGGCAAAATGAGACTTCGGAGTGATCGGTAGTTGGACACCGCCAACGTGGCAATCATCGACGACATTATAGTGTGAACTTAGGCCTTGCCTACTGTCGACCAGAGATCGCCTTGTGTAATCCCGCGCTTTCGCTCAAAATCTCTTATTCGATGGATACCGCAAAGCAGTCACAAGTTGAAGCTTGGCTTCAATACGCCGACGATCTGGACCTCGGGCCGTTCTTTCGCAATCGCAGCAGAACGGCGCCCCCAGCCGCCGACGCCAGAGCAGCAGATGAAAGTCTCTCGGTAGTATCGAAACAGGTGCCCTCCTCGCAACTGCCTGCACAGTCGGCATCAGCCACCACCGCGGCGAAGCCTGCAACGCCGCTAGAGTCCTCGTCGCGATCGAATGCGCTGTCGAAGCAGGCGCCCGGGCTCTTGAAGCCCGCAGCCGTTCCTGCGTTCACACAAAAAGCATCGGAGATTTCTTTGTTTGAGGAAAAAGTAGAAAACGATTCGCTCGAAAAGATCCGCGCCGACATTGGCCCGGATTGCACGCGCTGCAAACTTCATAAGGCCCGCACGCAGGTCGTCTTCGGCGTCGGCAATCCGAACGCCGAGCTTGTTTTCGTCGGCGAAGGTCCCGGCCATGACGAGGACCTGCAGGGCGAGCCGTTCGTCGGCCGCGCCGGAAAACTGCTTACGCAGATGATCGAAGCGATGGGCCTCAAGCGCTCGGACGTCTACATCGCCAACGTCGTGAAATGCCGTCCGCCGGAAAATCGTCTGCCCGAGAAAGACGAAATCGCGGCCTGTTCGCCTTACCTCATCCGGCAAATCGACGCCATCAAGCCGAAAGTCATCGTGTGCCTCGGCGCGTGTTCGGCGCAGACTCTTCTGCAAACGAATCAGGGCATCTCGAAATTTCGCGGACAGTTTTTTGATTTCCGCGGCGCTCGATTGATGGCCACGTATCATCCCGCATATCTACTGCGCAATCCGCCCGCAAAAGCAGACGTCTGGAAAGATCTACAAAAAGTGATGGCTGCACTCGGCCTCGAAGTAAAAAAGCGATCCTAACGAAACTGATACCCTTCCACACAAATCCGACGTCATCCTGAGCCGCGTCGAGTCGTCCGGTGCGCCGACGGATCGCTCTCGCGCTTCCTCGCCGCCGTGTTGTCCCTGTC
>DATEGW010000097.1:0-20791 GCA_035279845.1 Candidatus Acidiferrales bacterium
CCAGGATGCGTCATCAGGCGAACCGCATCCTCACGGCGTTTGGCCTCCTGCAATACAGCGCGATCCAGTTCGTCGATCGTCGGGTCGAGCTGATCGAGCAGATGCAGGAGTTCGCTGCGACGCCGCGCGGCCCAGGCTCCCGGCGGTAGGGAAATCCGGGGGAAATCCGGGAAATCCGGGGGAAATCCGGGACAGCCTGATCTGCCCTATTTTTCTGCTTGCGTGTACAATGCGCGTCGATGCCGAGACGAGCGCGCTGTGTGCTTCCGGGAGTTCCTTACCACGTCACCCAGCGGGGTGTCGACCGGCGTGAAACCTTCTCCGTCGACGAAGATCGCCAAACTTATCTGCATCTGTTGCGCGACAATTTGAATGAGGCGGGCGTTCGTGTCTGGGCTTGGTGCCTGATGACCAATCACGTGCACTTAGTGCTGGTGCCCGGCCGCGAGGACTCATTGAGCGTGCTCTTGCGCCGCGTGCACGGACGCTACGCTCAGTACTACAACGCGCGCTGGGGCCGAAGCGGGCATCTTTGGCAGAGCCGTTTCTTTGGCTGTCTGCTGGGCATGGAGCACCTGTGGGCAGCGCTGACGTACGTCGAACGGAATCCAGTGCGAGCCGGGATCGTTGGGACGGCCGTCGATTACCGCTGGTCAAGTGCAGTGCCGCACGTGAACAATCTCGACCCAACCGGATTGCTGGATATGAAATGGTGGTGCGATGAGAGTCCTAAAAATTGGCGCGAAGTTCTCGGTGTGGATCAGCCGGACGTAATCCAGGAATTGCGGCAGTGTACCTATGCCGGTCGACCGTTCGGAACGAAAGCGTTCGTGAAAGAGATCGGCGAGAAAATCGGGCGCACATGGGTTCGCGGACGGCCGAAAAAGCAGCAAGCACAGCCTGTGGCGGCAGGCGAGCTTACAAATCAATTCGATTTGTTTTGAGGAATTTTGATAAGACTGCAAAAAAAATAGGGCAGATCAGGCTGTCCCCGATTTTCCCCCCCCGACAATATTCCTCAATGACCGACTGCACGGCTGGGGATACGCCGGAAGCTAGATAGGCCGCAATGCACTACATAGATGACATAAGACTGTTTTTTGACAACCTCGTCGGTTCTATCGCCAGCGCCGGCTGCATATGGTTCTGTGCGTGGGCAATTCGCCGAAAGGGGGAACTCGATTACCCGCTCGATCTACCGGCAAAGATCATCAGGTGGGTCGCGGTCGCGATTCTGATGGGGATCCCCGCCAACTTTCCGGAACTTCCGATAAACACAGCACGCATCCTGATCTTCGGCGGCATTGCTTTCCTGGCGTGGCCAAATTTCGCGTATCACTTGACGCGATTCCTGCGCTGGTGCAGATTGCTGCCAGCAGCTGGGCCGGTCGCCCCGGATGGGCCTCAGCACCTTCAAATGTAGCCGCACGAAATCCAGAGACAGCGCAAACCCGGGACAGCCCGATCTGCCCTATTTTTCTAGCGGCCGCATTCTTGTCCCACGCCTAGCTTTGTAGTAGAAGGCGCTTCCCTAAGTCAGCCTCCCAAGGAGCCGCTGCCTCCCGCACCCGCCAAAATCAAAAAATTAGTCTGCCGAACGCACCATTTTTGACCGCATAAGGCCAAGTTAAGCCCATTTTAAGGCGCCAATCGCGCCAAATTTGCCCCATTCCGCCCCTCAGTTGGCCCAAATTGATGGCGCAAAAAGTCCTTGCAAATGCCTGTATCTTGTGGTAAACTGTGGTCTGTGTTTTACGTCATCGCAACCGTCGCAACGGCTGGCCCACTGAAGTGCAAGAGAGGAATCGATTTTCCACTACCCACCAATTCCCACTCAGCATCCACGCATTTTCTAATCGCCGGTTCGCCGATTAGAATTCGACGTAACTCTTGCACTCTCAACAAAAAATCAATTTCTAATCGACAAAAAAAGGGCATTTTTTGAGCGGAATTTTAGGACAGAAGGATGGTGCTGAGACATAGAAGCGGGCGTTTGCGGCGGACGCTGCCTGTCGGCTAGAATGGTGAGCCTTTGCACGGCGCAGGACGACTAACGCGCCCGGCTTCGTGGACGATGATCGCAATCAACCTTCATAACACGCTGACAAACCAGCTCGAGACGCTGACACCCGTGCATCCGGGCGAGGTAAGAATTTATACCTGCGGGCCGACCGTTTACGCGTACGCACATATCGGTAACTTCCGCACGTTTGTATTCCAGGACATCCTGCGCCGATTCTTGCGCTCGCAGGGATTGCGCCTGCTGCACGTGATGAATGTGACGGACGTGGACGATCGCATCATCGTGAACGCGGCGGGCGCGGGCATCAGCATTCGCGAGTACACGGAGAAATATATTCAGGCGTTCCTCGACGATATGGCGGCGATTAATCTGGAGCAGCCGGAAATCTTGGCGCGAGCGACGGAGCACATCGACGACATGGTCGCGCTCATCGACAAACTCCAAGACAAAGGCTTCACGTACAAAAGCGACGGCTCGATTTATTACCGCATTGCGAGATTTCCCAAGTACGGGAAGCTTTCACGCATCGACGTGAGCGGAATGCAATCCGGCGCGCGGGTGGACGTGGATCGCTACGAGAAAGATGACGCCCGCGACTTCGCCCTGTGGAAGGCGCCCAAAGCAGGCGAACATTTTTGGGAGACGCGCATCGGACCGGGGCGCCCGGGCTGGCACGTCGAATGTTCAGCGATGGCGATGAAATATCTGGGAGAGACGCTGGATATTCATGCGGGCGGCGTAGACCTCGCGTTTCCGCATCACGAAAACGAAATCGCGCAAAGCGAAGGCGCTACGGGACATCTTTTTTCGAGGATTTGGCTGCATGGGGAGCACCTGCTCGTTGAAGGCCAGAAGATGTCGAAGTCGCTCGGCAACTTCTACACGTTGCGCGACCTCTTTGCAAAAGGCGAGAAACCGTCCACGCTGCGCTTCTTGCTGCTTTCGGTGCCCTACCGGCGCCAACTGAATTTCACGGAAGACGGATTGCGACAAGCGCAGAGCTCAGTGGAAAGATTGCGGACATTCGTCACGCGGCTGAAGACCACGAATTTTCCCGATGGCTCTTACGAACCGATGATGGTTCGCATCAAGCGCGCGGAAACGGATTTTGATGCAGGACTCGCCGATGATTTGAACACGGCTGTGGCATTGGCCGCGGTGTTCGACCTAGTGCGCGATGCTAATTCTGCTATGGATCGCGGCACCTTCCAGCAGCAGAATGCGACGCGGACGATTGCCGCGATGGAAAAATTCGATGGCGTGCTCGCGGTGCTGTCCGATGACGACGGCGAGAAACTGCAGAGGATGGGCTTTACGCAAGGCGATCTCCGCATGCCGGCCGAAGAAATTGAGGCATTGATCGAAGAGCGAAAAGCGGCAAAATCGGCGCGAGATTTTCAGCGCGCGGACGCCATCCGCAAACAACTCGCGGATTCTGGTATCATTTTGGAAGACGCAAAAGACGGCACTGTCCGCTGGAAATACAAATGACCGTTTCCATTATTTCGTCGAAACACGCTCCCGCGTTACACAGCGAGCCCTCAAGCGAACGGCCCAATCTTTTCGGCATCGATTAGCTCGCCCCCTCGTACCACACGGCAGCTTCAAAATTCCTCGCGCAAACAATCGAATCGGAGCACCATGGAGAGATATATGCGTACCGCCGAGCTGAAATTGCCACATTTAGTGACATCGTTGCCGGGACCGAAGGCGAGGGCCGTAGTCGAGCGGGATCATCGAGTTATCTCGTCTTCTTACACCCGGGATTATCCGCTCGTCGCCAAATCGGGGCGCGGAGCGATCATCGAAGATGTGGATGGAAACAGGTTTCTCGATTTCGCTGCGGGAATCGCTGTTGTTTCAACAGGCCATTGCCATCCCGATGTAGTCGCAGCGATTCAGAAGCAGGCGGCTGAGCTGATCCACATGTCCTGCACGGATTTCTACTATTCTGGAATGGTCGATTTGGCGGAGCGCCTAGCAGCAATCGCACCGGGCGGTGAGGGTAAACGCGTCTATTTCGGCAACTCGGGCACGGAAGCAATTGAAGCCGCTATGAAACTGGCCCGTTATCACACCCGCCGGGACAAGTTCATCGCATTTCACGGCTGCTTTCACGGGCGGACGATGGGAGCGCTGTCTCTGACCGCGAGTAAGGCCGTGCAGCGAAAGCATTTCGGCGTTCTGTTGGGCGGTGTGTTTCATGCGCCGTATCCGAATACCTATCGCGGTGCACACGGCGTTCGCCCAGAACATGCCGCCGGAGATGCGTTGGCGTTCATTGAGACGGAATTGTTCAAACGCCTTGTCGATCCGGAAGAAGTGGCGGGCATTTTCGTCGAGCCGATTCAGGGCGAGGGCGGGTATCTGCCCGCGCCCGTGGAATTTTTGCAGGGACTGGAGCGCATTTGCAAGAAGCATGGCATTTTGCTGGTCGCGGACGAGGTGCAGTCGGGCATGGGCCGCACGGGAAGATGGTGGGCAGCAGAGCATGCCGGAGTGGAGCCAGACTTGATTTGCGTCGCCAAAGGAATTGCATCGGGCATGCCGCTGAGTGCTGTGATCGCGAAGCCGGGTGTGATGGACTGGAAGCCGGGTGCTCACGCTTCGACGTTCGGCGGAAACCCGATCGCGATTGCCGCAGCGCTCGCAACCATTGCTCTGATCGAGCGCGAGTACATGTCCAACGCGGCGCGGATGGGCGATTTTATCTTTAGCCAGATGTCCGATTGGAAGGAACGACACAAGATCGTCGGCGACGTTCGCGGTCGCGGCTTGATGATAGGAGTCGAAATTGTCCGCGATCAGAAAACGAAACAGCCTGCGCCGGAGTTACGGAAGAAGATTCTCGAAGCGGCATTCCGCAAAGGACTCTTGCTTCTGGGAGCGGGCGAAAGTACGCTGCGGCTCGCGCCGCCACTTTTGATCGACGAGGAGCAGGCCGCTTTTGCGGTGCGGACCCTTGACGACTGTATCGGCGAAGTGGAACGGGACGCTTGAGGAGAAAATGCTTGCGCGGCTGATGTTTGCGATGATCGATTTTGCCTCTCGAAAGGGTCTAGCGCCCGACGCCACCGAGTCTCGAGCGGATGCAGCGCGCAATTCTGCGAAGCAGCGAGCCCGAATTACCGGTGTTCGCGGAGAAACGTACGCGTATTGGTATCTGCGCAGACATGGCTATTTGATGGTGACGCGCAATTACACGGTACCCGGCCTAAAGGGTGAAATCGATATGGCGGGCTATGACGGCAATGTCCTGGCATTTGTCGAGGTTAAGACGCGATCGGTTGTAGGCGACGGACCGCGGAAGATGGCGCTGCCTGAAGAGGCCGTTAATCCCGAGAAGCAGCGCAATGTGACGCGCATGGCGCGGCAATTTCTGCGGGCGCGAAGGGTGGAAACTGAGCCTTATCGCTTTGACGTGCTGGCGATTGACACTAGGCCGGGATCTCCTCCGGAAGTTCGGTTGCACAAAGCCGCGTATACCGGATAGATTACAACTTCTGCGGAATACAACTTTGTTTCTCGGTGTAGTTTGAAGAGCGCATTAATGCGGCCGAATGAAGACGTTGTGAGCGATTGTCTAGCGAGTGCGAGGAGGATGTTTGCCGGAGCTTCGTAAAGATCCCATTACCGGCCGATGGGTGATCATCTCCACAGACCGCAGCCGCCGTCCGACGGATTTTTTACGTGAAAGCGTTCAGATCAGGGGCGTGCCCCTGTGTCCATTTTGCCCAGGGAACGAGGGGAAAACGCCGTCGGAGGTGCTTGCGTTCGGGCGGAACGGAGGCGGTAAAGATACGCCAGGATGGACAGTGCGGGTGGTGCCGAACAAATTTCCGGCACTTGGCATTGAAGGGAATCTTGATCGCGAAGGAGAAGGACTCTTCGACCGCATGAACGGAATCGGCGCACACGAGGTGATTATCGAGACGCCGAATCACGCCGCTACGCTCGCAACCATGTCGCCGGCCGAGATCGAGCAAGCATTGTGGGCGTATCGCGATCGAGCGCTCGATTTGAAGAACGACCGGCGCTTCCGCTACGTGCTGTTATTCAAAAACCATGGAGAGGCGGCCGGGGCGACGCTCGAACACACGCATTCGCAATTGATCGCGTTGCCGATCGTGCCAAAGCGAGTGCTTGAAGAGGTGGATGGCGCGCGCCACTACTATGACGAAAAAGAGCGATGTATTTTTTGCGACATGATTCGGCAGGAGACGGAAGACACGGTCCGCGTCGTCGCAATGAACGAGCTTTTCATCGCGCTTGAGCCATACGCACCGCGCTTTCCTTTTGAGACGTGGATTCTGCCGCGCCAGCATAGTTCGGCATTTGAGCACATGCCGACGCCGTCTTATCGCTGTTTGGCCGATCTGCTGGGGAATATCCTCAAGCAGTTAGATGTAGCGCTGCTCTCGCCGGCGTACAATTTCGTAATCCATACGTCGCCCATCGGCGAAGAGGTAAACGAGTTTTATCACTGGCACATTGAGATGATGCCCAAGCTAACGAAAGTCGCCGGCTTCGAATGGGGCACGGGCTTCTATATCAACCCCACGCCGCCTGAAGAGGCGGCGCGCTTCCTTCGTGATGCCAAAGTCTAGAGTCGCTGCCTTTATTTATTGCGCAGCTACGTTCAACGCGGACGACCAGCCGACATTTTCGTCGACCCAATGAAGGAAATATTTCATGTTCGGGGCGTCGGTATGGCCGCCGTCATCCTGACGCCACGCGAGCTGGCCATTGAGCAATCCGTGATTTACCGGCGGCATTTCCGCGTTGTGATAGTCGTCACTAACGCCTAAGCCTTTGGCACCCAGAAGCCCCCAAACGGGGCTGGCGGCGACCGTTGCCATGTAACTACCCTGATGATCGAGCCACTTCGCGTCGCCTTTTTCAGGAAGGCCGTAGCTAATAAAGGTAAGACGCGGAGCGCATAACGCAATTAGTTCATTCGAATCTACCGGAATATCGCTTGGATTTTTGCTGCCGAACTTGGCGTCAGACGCGCCGTACTTCATAAAGTTTCCGGCCATCCAATAATATTCGCCGCCTGTAAGGCTCTCGACAGCTTCGCCGAAATTACGCCGAAGGAGCGTAGCTCCTCCTTTTCCCGAAGAACCGACGAGCACTGCAGCAAAGCGCCGATCGAACGCCATTGTCACAAGAGCCGCTTTGCCATATCGCGACACGCCTTCGATACCGACGTGCTTTGCATCCACGGCTGGATCTGTCTCAAGATAATCCAAGCCACGACCTGCTCCCCAAGCCCAGGCGCGCAACGCGCCCCAATCTTCCGGTTTACGCGGCTGTCCTTTGTTTACAAGTCCGATGATGCCGCGCGTCAATCCCGCCGCATCGTCCGCCTGAATGCTGGTCGGATCGATTGTCGCGAAGCCCCAGCCATCCGCGACAATCTCCCATTCGCTTGGGGGATCGCCATCCGCGTTAAGTTGTGGCGGCCGAAATACGGGCGCCTGCGCAAAATCGAAACCGGGATGCTGGGCGAAGATCTGCTCGAGCGAAGGATCTTCGCGGACAAGAAGCGCCTTGATCTCTGTGTTGAGCGTCTCGCGCTGCTCTTCGGTGGGTTGGCTCGGCGCGGGAAAACGGCTGCGGCCAAACATCATTAGAACAGGGACAGGGCCTTTCGCGTCTGCCGGAGTTACAAGCGTCATCCGAATGTTCACATCGATCAGCGGATAACTTGAATTGCCAACATGACCGACAAGCGTCTTCGCAATTACGGCTGTGCGACCAAGGAATTCTTTGTCTGTTGCAGAAACAGACCACGTGACTTTAGGGACGTTCGCGGGGACAAGACCGTAAACGTACCGCTCGTAATCCGCGACGATTTCCGGGCGGCGCTTCTGCCACCAGACCTGAGCCGTCGTGACCTTCTCGCCATCGTTAAGCGTTAGGGCGTCCGGAATATTCGGATACGGATTCGCGATGGACTCGTCATAATTCGCGTGATTGGGGGCGTTTTCGTTGCCGCTCGGCCCGGGACGCAGTGCGCGAATACCGAGTTGCTGCATCATGTTCTGTTGATCCTGCTGCGCCGTGAACGTTACGCGTGACGGCTCTGACGCATATTGAGCCGTCTGCGCGAATACCCGCGGGGTTGCGAGTGCCGCTAAGGTAGTAAAAGACACGATCAGGGCGCAGTTGACAATCGATTTAGGCGTCTGCATGGATTCCTCCGGGCAGTGCTATGCTTGCTCCACCTTTCGAGGCCAGCTTTACCGGAGATATTTAAGGCTCAGAAATGACATTTGTACAGCGAAAAGTGTTATCGTTATCGTTAACGGCGATACTGACTGCGGCTACGAGCGCGGGACAATCTCAATCGCAATGGAAGACGACTGGTCCAACATGGGTAGGAACGTGGGCTGCCTCACAGCAAATTCCTGAGCCGCAAAACTCACTCCCCTCTGACGATTTGCGCGATGCGACCGTACGCCAGATCTTTCACCTCTCGATCGGCGGAGAGACGCTGCGCGTCAGGCTCTCAAATGCGTTCGGCACGACGCCGCTGCATTTCACATCCGTGGATATTGCGCGCCCGCTTTCGCTTTCCTCTCCGCAGATCGACCCAGCAAGCAATAAAGTGCTGACTTTCTCGGGAAACAGCGATGTTATTGTCCCTGCCGGCGCCGACTACATTTCCGATCCGGTCAGTTACCCTGTCTCGGCGCTTTCGAGCATTGACGTTACGTTTCATTTAGACGAGCCTCCCGCTGGCGAAACCGGACATCCGGGTTCGCGCGCTACTTCGTATTACGTTCACGGCGATATGGTGAGCGCAGCCGATTTGCCCGAAGCAAAACGCGTCGATCACTGGTATCAAGTGGCCGGGATCGACGTAGACGCAGCGCAAAATGCGGCCGCGATTGCGGTGCTTGGTGATTCCATTACGGATGGACACGCGACGACGACGAACGGAAACAATCGGTGGACGGATGTGCTGGCCGCGCGGCTGCAGGGCTCCGCCGCAACGCGGAATGTGGCGGTCCTGAACGTGGGAATCGGCGGCAATCATTTGCTCACGGACGGATTGGGCCCGAATGCGCTCGCGCGGTTCGATCGAGACGTGATCGCACAGGCTGGCGTGCGATACGTCATCGTCCTGGAGGCGATAAACGATTTGGGCGATTTGACTCGTCTCGGCGACGTCTCGCCGCAGGCGCACTCTGAAAAAGTTCAACGGATCATTGCCGCCTATGAGCAAATCATCGCGCGCGCACATGCGCACGGCATCACAGCGATTGGAGCAACGATTCTTCCTGACGCGGGTTCGACGTATTACCATCCCGGACCGAGCAACGAGGCTGATCGGCAGGCCGTAAACGCGTGGATTCGCGCCACAGGCCACTTTGATGCGATGATCGATTTCGACAAAATAGCGAGAGACCCCCAACGGCCAGACCGTCTATTGCCTGCTTACGATTCCGGGGATCATCTGCATCCTTCGCCAGCTGGATATCATGCGATGGGTGAAGCCGTGCCCCTATCGCTCTTCGCGCAATAGGAATTGCGCATTCATCAGCCGTCAGCCCCGCTTAGAACCCAATGCACGCTGTGTTTTGTGGCTTCTGGTTATTCCCATAATCCTGGAGTAATCTTCCACTCTACGGTGTCTACTTGTAGTGCTAATAGTGCGCATTGGGGCGAATCGCATGAGCTGGGCCAAAAGGCGAGCCATCATCATTTCCGTAGTTGTTGCTGTCTTTATCTTGATCGTATGGGCGGCAATCCAGCCGTCCCGTGTAACATTTGCAAAATCCGTGCTCGTGATCGACGCGCAAGGGCAGATTACAGAGCAGCACTCGATGGATATTCTCAGCGCGTTGAGCGGTAGCAATACGCCCGTTCTGCACGATTACCTTAACGCGATCGATGCTGCGCGCACCGATCCTCGCATCACGGGGATGGTGGTGCGCATCGGTCCTCTCAGCACGGGATGGGCAAAGCTGGAGGAAATTCGCAGCCATTTGATTGCGTTTCAATTAAGCGGTAAGCCGAGCATCTGCTATCTCGGTTACGACGGCATTGAGAATGGCGAGTATTATCTCGCCAGCGCCTGCAAGCAAGTATGGCTCGTGCCAAGCGCACCCGTGAATATTCACGGCATGATGGCCGAAGCGACGTTTTATCGAGGAGCGCTCGATAAGCTGAAAATTGTGCCCGAGTATTACCACATCGCTGAATACAAGACGGCGGGAAACGAGTATACCGAGAAAAAGTTTACCCCGGCCCACCGCGAGGAAGTCGAGTCGCTGCTGCATAGCCTCTACGATCAATACATCTCGGAAACATCGGCAGCGCGTCACATGAAGCGCGACCACTTTGACACCCTGGTAAAGTCCGGCCCTTTCCTGAGCGCCGAAGCTGTGACGAATGGCCTCGTGGACCGCCTCGCCTATTGGGATCAGGTCCAAGGTTATTTCCGCAATCGCCCGGGCGGCTGGAACGAGCTTTCGCTGAATCGCTATCGCGCGATGCTCCCCGGCCCCACGGGCGAACGCATTGCCGTGGTGCACGTCACGGGCCTAATCACCTCAGGAGGTTCCGGGAGCTCGCCAACGGAAGGACAGATTTCCGGAGGAGATTCCATTGCCGCGGCATTGCGTGCGGCACGCAACGATTCGGGTATTCATGCGATCGTGCTACGGGTGGATTCCGGCGGGGGATCAGTGGTGGCAAGCGAGGTGATTCGCCGCGAAGTGCAGCTCGCGAATTCCGTCAAGCCTGTAGTGGTTTCGATGTCCGATACGGCTGCTTCGGGTGGCTATTGGATCTCTGCGCCAGCTAGCCGTATTGTGGCCGATCCAGAGACGATTACGGGCTCGATTGGCGTGCTGATAGGCAAGTTTAATCTGGCGGGACTCTACGATATGCTGGGCGTCAGTACAGACTCCGTTGCCACCAGTGATAATGCGACACTTTTTTCGGATGAGCAAAACTTCTCGTCCGCGCAACGCGAATACATTCAGCGCTCTTTGCAGGAAACATATATGGAGTTTACGGCGGGCGTGGCTGCGGGCAGACGAATGTCCGTAGAAGCAGTGGACAAGATAGCAAAAGGCCGCGTCTGGTCGGGCGCGCAGGCCAAGGATATCGGCCTCGTAGACGACCTCGGCGGGATTGATCGCGCCGTCGAAGTGGCGAAGCAACTCGCGCATATTCCCAAAGCGCAGTCCGTTCAATTGGTGCAATATCCAACGGAAAAGACTTTTTGGCAAATGTTGCTAGAACACGACTGGGACGAATCAAGTCGCGCTGCGTCACTGAAGCAAGAGTTAGAGGAAATCGTCAGCGTGATGGAGCCCGTGCAAGCCCGTGTTCCGTTCGACCTGCGGATTCGATAGCGATGAAGGTAAACGCGTCTCCATGATCCTGATACTGATGGGCCCGACGGGAGCCGGCAAAACGACCGTCGGCGAAATCCTCTCTCGTCAACTCGGCTGGGAGTTTGCGGATGCGGACAATTTTCATTCGCCTGAGAATGTGGCGAAAATGGGCAGAGGAGTTGGTCTTACGGACGAAGACCGAAAACCATGGCTCGCCGCGCTTCGCCGCAAGATCGATCAATGGATCGACGCCGGGCATAACGGCATTCTTGCTTGCTCGGCCCTGAAGGAATCGTATCGCGAGGAACTTAGCGTGGCTCCCCAAGTGAAATGGGTCTATCTGAAGGGCAGTTTGGAGGAGATCTCGCAACGCGTGGCGGCAAGGCGAGGCCACTATGCGAAAAAGGAGCTTGTGGTGAGCCAGTTCGCAGCGTTGGAAGAACCAACCGAGGCCATCACAATCGACGTGAACCGTTCGCCCGAGGAGATTGCGCGCGAAATTCGCACGGTTATCGGCGTATAACAGCAGCTAAGGACCCATCGGAATCCGATGGGGCGTCTCATCGTGTTTGGAGGCGACATGAATAGCGTGCGGCTATCGCCCTTCACACTCTCGTTCATCCGGAATACGGTCGCAGCTTTCGCATTCGCGGTGCTGTTAACTCCGGGTTCCGCGTCGGCACAAGATCCGACGGTTACTCTGCCAAACAATTATTGGCAGGTGTTCGACAATTCAACCCTGGCAGTGATCCATGTCCATTACGATGCGCACGACAAGATTCCTCTTCACGATCACTCGACATTTCCAACCGTCTATGTCTACCTCAGCGATTCGGGCCCGGTGCTTTTTTCGCACGTCGAAGCGCATCCCTTTTCGTACACACGCCGGCCCGTAAAGCTTGGTGCATATCGCGTTAGTCCCGGCCGTATCGAGAAGCACTATGTAGAGAACAAGGGCGATATACCGACTGATTTCCTACGCGTGGAACTCAAACAACTTCCGATAAGGCACTTTACGGACGAATTCCGAGGTCAACCGCCGTCAAGTCTCGCAAACAACCTCGACGTAACGGAATTCAGTAACTCAGACATTGCGGTTGAACGAATCGTTTGTGTCGCCAGCTTTTCGTGCGCGATCAAGGCTGCGACCTCGCCGTCACTTATCATTGCTTTTACTATGGTTCAGATCACGGATAGTCAGAATGTTCCGCACGTCACTAGCTTAAGAATCGGCGCCGTGAAGTGGGTGAAAGCCGGTGATTCTCTTTCACTACGCGCGGAATCCTCGCAAGCTGCGCATGTTCTAAGAATCCTGCTGCCGTCGAGCATCGATCCTAAGAAAGCCGTAAATTTCGCGCCTTAATAGGGCCTCATTTCCGTTGCGTGGGAAATTACAGGCCATTTCGTCGGCACTTGCGGATTTGACAGTATTCCGCGACTTTCCGCCTGATGGGAGTCTGTTCGCGGCGGTTAAAAATTCCCACAACGATATTGCCTGCAAGCCCACAGGTCTGCCGATACTGAAGGGGGTCTTTCGATGTTTCGAAACGCACTGGTGTTCAACGTTTCCAAGTCAGCTTTGATGGCGGCGCTTGCCGTTATCGCAACTTTCTTTTTGCTTCCCGCCGGAGCGAATGCGCAAGGTCTTGGCGTAAGCGCGGGTTGGACGCATGTCTCCGGTAATTTCGGCATGGACGGTTTTACTCTTGGGAGTTCCTGGTTCTTTAGACCCAACCTCGCCATCACGGCGAATTATGATGACGCGTGGAACACGAATCGTGTAGGAGACTTCGCATTTACGTCGGTGGGTGCCATTGCCGCCAAAAGCCATATGCAGAATTTCCTGATCGGTCCGCGGTTCTTTTTCTCGTCCTATGATATTCACGGCAGCCATACGATCATTCCGTTTATCGACGGACGGTTTGGTGTCACCCATCTGCATCAAGAGGTACAGACAGGCACGACGCCCGCCGCAATCAATCAAGACACCGCATTTTCTTGGATGCTCGGTGGCGGCGTGGACTATCC
The DNA here is from genome assembly GCA_035279845.1 of Candidatus Acidiferrales bacterium. Classification (GTDB taxonomy): domain Bacteria; phylum Acidobacteriota; class Terriglobia; order Acidiferrales; family UBA7541; genus Palsa-295. The sequence goes on from DATEGW010000097.1 coordinate 13,408, forward strand.
TCTAAATTCGCATCTTATGGCGCGCGGCGAACTCGGTTTGCTTCGCACGCACCTCAACGCCCACCCGGAGAGTCATGCCCGGCTCGCGATTACGATCGCGTACACGTTCGGGTCGCGCTAGACGCCCGACCAAAGGCGCAAGGGCCGATAACTAAAAGCAGACCGCCGCGACAGGCCGCTCGCAGCTTTTTAGCGAGCGGCCTGCGGTATACTTCGCCGGATGGGCACTGAATTTCGTCCGGCAAGCGACCAATCGCTGCTAGTGCATTTCGATCAGAGAATCTCGCCCGAGGCGCACCGCCGGGTATGTGCTTTGCTTCAGCTCCTGGCGATGGAACCGATCGCCGGTGTGCGCAATTTGCACCCTGCCTATTGCTCGGTCCTCGTCGATTTCGACGCACGGAGGCTCGGTCACAAGGAACTAGAGGCAGTTCTGCGGCACTTTGTCTCGCGCCTCGATGACGTGCATCTCACCGATCCGAAAGAAACTGTAATTCCGACATGCTACGGCGGTGAGTACGGTCCCGATCTGGACGAAGTGGCCAACCTTCATGGAATGTCGCCGGAACGGGCGATCCAACTACATTCATCTGTTGCGTACACCGTTTATTTTCTGGGTTTTGTGCCTGGCTTCGCCTATCTCGGGGAACTACCTGAAATGCTCAGGACACCTCGTCTCACGCTTCCTCGGCGCACGACACCAGCAGGAAGCGTGGGCATCGCCGACAATCAGACGGGTGTATATCCCTTTGCCGCGCCGGGTGGATGGCGAGTTATTGGACGTACTCCCCTGGCATTGTTCCGGCCAGACCGCGAGAATATGAGCCTTCACGGTGTTGGAGACCGTGTCCGTTTTGTTCCTATTTCTCCTGCGCAATTTTCGGCTTTGCAAGAAGAATGACTTCTATCTTGGTTGAAAGCCCCGGGTTGTTGACGACGGTGCAGGATTTGGGCCGAGTGGGGTTTGGCCACATCGGCGTTTCACCATCGGGTGCTGCCGATCCGGTTTCGCTGCGGCTGGGAAATCGTCTCGTTGGAAACGCGGAAAGTGCAGCAGCGCTCGAGATGACTCTGCTCGGCGGCACATTCGTCTTTCGGGGAGATGCCATCGTCGCCGTGACGGGTTCCGATTTTGCGACGACGCTTGACAAGGTCGCTCTTCGGGCGGGGGAAGCAACGAGAGTTAAGCGGGGGCAAGTGCTTCACTGTGGGCCAACACGCAATGGAGCACGCTGTTATCTTTGCGTGTGTGGCGGAATTTCTGTGCCGCTGTTTCTCGGAAGCGCGTCGACGCACCTGTTGAGTGGCCTTGGCGGCTTCGGAGGCAGAGCGTTGCGGAAGGGCGATGTCCTGCAAATTGGACAGACGAGGGCGACGTTCCAGAAAAAGTCAGTCGCGTCGGATATGATGAAACATCTTTTGCCGCGCACTGTGCTGCGAGTTACACCAGGACCCCAGGCCGACTGGTTTCCTGAAACAGTGCAGCGGTTGCTTTATTCAAGCTCCTATCGCGTGCGAGAACAATCTAACCGTATGGGATTGCGCCTGAATGGTCCGCCGTTGTTACTGCCGGCGGAGCGACCCATGATTACAGAGGGCGTATCCCTTGGCGCCATTCAGGCTCCGTCTGGTGGCTTACCGATCATCCTTTTTGTGGACCAACAAACGACGGGCGGATATCCAAAGATAGCCAATGTGATTTCTGCCGATCTTCATTGCGTGGGGCAGCTACGGCCGCACGACGAAGTTCGTTTTGAGCAGGTCACGTTCGAAAAGGCGCGCGCCCTGCTGATCGAACAAGAAGACTTGCTTGCTTCGCCAAAGGCGATCATTGGATGAAGCGGATCGATTTGAATTGCGACATGGGAGAAATGCCTGAGGCGGTTGCCGATGGCACGCAGGAATCGCTCATGTCGCATCTCACGTCCGTGAATATTGCGTGCGGAGGGCATGCTGGCGATCCGCTGATGATGCAACGGACGATCGAACAGGCACTGCGGTGGCACGTCGCTATTGGCGCTCACCCCGGCTATCCCGACCGCGCAAACTTCGGACGCGTCGAATTGGCTATTCCTCGGGGAGCCATCGCAGATGTCGTATTCGAGCAAGTGCGCACGCTCGCAGAGATTGCCGCAGGATGTGGGGCGACAATCGGACATGTTAAACCTCATGGCGCCCTTTACAATCAGGCCGCCCAAGATTGTGAGATCGCGCAAGCTCTGGCGGACGGTGTGGCACGCTGGCGAAAAGACCTTGTTCTCATCGGACTGGCAGGCTCGCAGATGCTCGAGGTCTTCCGTCGCGCAGGCTTTCGCGTTGCCGCCGAGGCCTTCGCAGACCGGCGATACGAATTCAACGGGAGATTACGATCACGGAAATTTGACGACGCGCTGATCGTCGACGCAAACGAAGCGGCCCGGCAGGCGTTGCAGATCGTGGAAGGGCGCAAGGTGTTAAGCATCGGCGGCAAGGAAATACCGCTCGATGCGGAGACGATCTGCATTCACGGAGATATGCCCGGCGCTTCACAAATCGCAGCAGCCGTCACCCACAGTTTGCGAAGCGCGGGAATCGAACTAAAGCCACTTCGTGAATGACCAGATACAGTTGCTCTATCTGTTGCATGGCAGGGCAACTGGCTATCTCTCGGGCTCAGGCGACAAAAATGCCGCGGTTTCTGACGGTGGCGCATCCGCAATCCCATCCTGACCAATCGTGTATGATTACGCTCACTTCGAAATTCGCAATAGCGGCGTTGCCTAATAGTGCCGCTGAATGAGGTAATCGTGAAAGGCTACCGAACTCGATCAGGAATCGTCATCGAAACCGCCGGCTCATTTTTAGGCTCTGCGGACTCCAATTGGGACGATCTCGTCAACGCGGAAGAGTTGTCCGAGGTTATAAGACCGTTTACTTCGTGTGCCGCACCATCGTCCAGCGACCTGCTTGCGCCCATCGGCAATCAAGAGGTTTGGGCGGCCGGCGTCACTTATTTTCGCAGCCGCGACGCACGGATCGAAGAATCGAAAGATTCCGGCGGAGGAGATTTTTATGCGAAGGTCTATGGAGCGGAACGACCGGAACTGTTCTTCAAAGCGGCGCCATATCGTGTGGTCGGCCCGGGCGCGCCGGTACGCATCCGCGGCGATTCAAAATGGAATGTGCCAGAACCCGAGCTTACTTTGGTCATAAATAAGCGTGGTTCAATCGTCGGTTACACCATCGGTAACGACATGAGTTCCCGCGATATCGAGGGCGAGAACCCGCTCTATCTGCCTCAAGCGAAAGTCTACGACGGAAGTTGTGCAATTGGACCCTGCGTCTTTTTCAGCCATGAACCTCTCGCACAGGATACAGAGATTAGAATTTCGATTTATCGCCAAGGTAGCGCGATCTTCCAGGACTCGACGCAGATCAGGAAGATCAAACGATCGTTTTCGGACCTGTCGCACTATTTGTATCGCGAGACCAGCTTCCCTTACGGATGTCTCCTCATGACAGGCACGGGAGTGGTCCCGCCAAACGATCTCACGCTGTATCACGGCGATGAAATCGAAATCTCGATCGATCCGGTAGGTACTCTTCGAAACATTGTGGAGTAAGCGGCGTAGAAGTCCGTTCAGAAGGCCTTATTGGAGGCGCGGGCCGGTATTTTGAATTAAAAACAGCGTGCATCCGCTGTATCCGAGCGCAGTTCTGCGCGATGTTCAGTGTCATGTCGAGCTTTTTGTTTTAGATGCTCTGGTATAACAAGATTGACAAGATTAGGACCGCCCAAAACCTCGCCTGACGGTGCAGGGCATTCGCGCGCGTTCTCGCCTAAACCTTGTGTCGTCCTGAGAATTACCGCCAGAGAAGTCATCTGCAAAAGCGTGCTCGGACGTGCAGGAACTTTCGTTGAGGGGTGCAGGCAGGGGTGCAGGATGACCTGCAGGACTGGGACCAGTAAGGGCCTCATCTTTGGAAAGTTTTGTAACTCTTTGGACAGTTTTGTAACATCGTCGCACTGGGTTGACAAATTGCGCCCCTTGCATAGATTGCGCCCGCGCAACGTGCATGTGCGGCCAGCCACCTTCGCAAGATCGTCATGGCTTTTCACAAACTATCCGTCGCGAATGATGCCGTGTGCTTCGCGCGATGCGCCGAAATTTCTACCTGGAAGATGGCAATCAGAATGATCGCGTCGATGCCGGCGGCACGTAGAGGCTTGCGAAGAATTTTTGGCTGCCGTACTCGCGCGCAAGGTCCTTCAGCGGTATTGCCTTCGAATGTGTCTCATATTCGGGAAGGCCGTCTGTCCAAATGAGTGTGACAACATGCTCAGGCGGATATTTTTCCATGAGCCATTGCGCTGTGAGATCGACTCGCGGCGGGTCTCGGGGAACCCCTCGTGCCTCGATTTGGCAAACGAGCAGCGCGAGGTCGGTTCGGTACAGTCCAGGTTGAAGATGCGTTCTAGGTAGGACCATCTGCATTCCGTACAAAAAATCGTGGGGAACCTCTGCGAGTGCCAACTCGATAAAACTGAGCCCTTGCACTAGCTTGATCTGAATCTTTTGTTCCGCGCCGCGCAGCCGCAAGAGCCGGACTGTGTCTTCCAGTACGAACGGGCTTCCTGGGACGGCATAGGTGGCCTTCTCGCGCAGTTCGACCTCCTTCAGCAGCGCGCTCACCATGAACTCATAAATCTGCCCCGATTTTCCCCAGGCGAAGGTGTATGGCAAATCAAATGAGACCATCTCTTTTCCGAGGCCTAGTAACCAGTCAAACGCCGGATGTTCCCTCGTGCGAAAAAAGATTTTCTTCGCGCTGACAAGTTCCTGCTCGGCTTCCTTGGTGAGATAAGAGAGCGGACCAGGTCCAAGTCCCACGATTACGATTCCCATGATGGAAGCCGCCGCGCGATCTGCACTTCTGAACTCTAGCACGCACTCCAAGCCCGCTCAACGCGCGTTCGCCCAGCGCTGCCGGAGGTAACGGACCAAGTGACGCGGTAGGGACGATCATCGCTGATCATCGCTCACCGCGCCAATCACCGCGCCAATGTGACAGCCTCGAAAAGCTACAACACCCAGACGGACTTCCGCTTTGACATGAAGACCTTCACCGAACTCAAGAACGCGCAGTCCATCACCATCGCTTACGACGGCCTCAATCCGATACCGCCGATGTTCTGTTATCTCAAGCCCTAGAACAACGATCCGAACAAATCGGACTTTCGGCAAATGGCGGAGGGTGAAGTATGTGACGCTAGGCTTCGAAACCTTCCTTCCGTTCTTGCAGGGATTTCATTGGAGGCGCGGGTGGGAATCGAACCCACGCATGAAGGTTTTGCAGACCTCTCCCTTACCGCTTGGGTACCGCGCCTCGGAAAACAGTATAGCGAAAGTGCGTTGGCGTTTCGATTTTGTCGGCGAGTTCTTGTGTGCGCTATAAGGGCACAGACTATTATTTCGCGATTCCCACCTGCCACAAAACAAACGCGAAGTTGAATGCAGTCTCGTGCAGCGCGTCGTACCGACCTGACGCGCCACCATGGCCGGCGCCGAAATTCACCTTAAGTAGAAGCGGATTCTGGTCCGTTTTCATATCTCGCAACTTGGCCACGAACTTTGCGGCGTCCCAGTAAGGTACCTGGCTATCGTTCAAAGATGTTTTCACCAGCATCGCCGGATATACCTGCCGCTTTACGTTGTCGTACGGTGAATAGCGAGCCATGTAGTCGTATGCCGTTTTGTCGTTAGGATTTCCCCACTCAATGTATTCGCTCGTCGTTAGTGGAAGAGATGCGTCCATCATGTCGTTGAGTACATCCATAAACGGCACCTGCGCGATCGCGGCCTTAAAAAGGTCGGGCCGCATATTGACCACGGCACCGGCGAGCATGCCGCCTGCACTGCCGCCCTGAATTACGAGCCGCTCTTTTGATGTGTACTTCTCTTTTTGCAGATATTCGGCGCATGCAATGAAGTCCGTGAACGTGTTCATCTTCTTCATCATCCGTCCGGCATCGCGCCACGGCTCTCCCAGTTCGCCGCCACCTCGCACATGGGCAATCGCATACACCATGCCGCGATCCAGCAAAGTCAGACGGCTGGGCGAAAAGGTCGGCGGAATAGAAATGCCGTACGAACCGTAGGCATAGAGCAGCAGCGGAGCCGCTCCATTTCGCGTCACGCCTTTGCGGTATACCAGCGAGATCGGAATCTTCGTGTCGTCACTAGCCGTGGCGAAAACGCGCTCAGACACGTAATTCGCGCGATCAAATCCGCCCGGGACTTCCGTCTGCTTAATCAAAGTCGCTTCCTGGGTGTTCATATCGTGGTCGATTACGGAACTGGGCGTGACTAGCGACTGGTAGTTGTAACGCACAACGTTGCAATCGAAAACGTAATTGTCTGCCACACTCACCGCATAAACGGGCTCCGGAAACGCAATGCGATGCCGCTGTCGTGTTTCGAGGTCGATAATTTCAATCTGCTGCAGGCCGCATTCCCATTCCGCAAGCACCAGATGCCTCGCAAAGGGCTCAACGGCCGCGATCTTCACTTCCGGCCGGTGAGCGATCAACTCATTCCAATTGCTCTCGCGCCGATCGTCATCTGGCGCAGTAACGACGCGGAAGTTCGTCGCGCCTTTGTTCGTTCGGATGTAAAAAAGATTCCCTGCGTGTTCCACGTCATATTCGTGATCAGGCTCGCGACTCTGTATAACGGTAAGCGAAGGAAGCGCCCCGTCCGCTGGCAGGTAACGCACCTCCGTAGAAGTCTTGCTCGCCGCCTCCAACAGAATAAATTTCCTGTCGCGCGTGCGGCTCACAGCGATATCAAAAAGTTCGTCCGCCTCTTCGAAGACAAGGTCGCTCCGATCGCTCCCAAGCTCGTGCCGAAAAAATCTGCTCTTTCGCTTTGTCACGGCGTCTTCCGTGACGTAAAACATCGTTTCGTTGTCCGCCGCCCACACGATTCCGTCGACTCTTTCCGCGTAATCTGGAAGCAGTTCTCCGGTCCGCAAGTCTTTCACGTGAAGTGTGTACTGCCGGTAGCCGACATTGTCAGTGGTGTACGCGAGCAAGTTGCCATCATCGCTTGGCTGAAAACTGCCGATGGACATGAAGCTGTGCCCCACCGCGAGTTCGTTCACGTCGAGAATAACTTCTTCCGGCGCGATCAACGTCCCTTTGCGGCGACAAATAATCGGATACTGCCTCCCTTGCTCGGTACGCGAGTAATAGTAGTGATCACCACGACGATAGGGAGCGGACTGATCCGTCTCCTTAATATGACCGACCATTTCTTTGAAAAGAGCGTTCTGCAGATCGTCCAAAGGCTTCATGGCAACGTCCGTGTAAGCTTCTTCGGCTTTGAGGTACTGCATGACTTTG
>DATEGW010000098.1:0-5728 GCA_035279845.1 Candidatus Acidiferrales bacterium
ACCGCCGCGCTGGTCGGATCTGTAATCGTGATTCGCAATTCGCCGGTATTGGTTTGCGCCTTCATGCGGCCTGCCAGACCAATGAACAATACGAGACTCACCGTGACGGTCCGACCCAGAAACGTCGCGAAATTATGAAGGCGAATCATGGCCTAAGCATTCCCCTGAAGCCACACGAATTTTGCACAGCAAAATGAGGAAGTTCTTTCAAAGGAGATGCGAGATGAAATTCGGCCACAATTCCTTCCAAATATTGACGTTAAGAGAGCTCTCTTCAACCATCTAAGTATCTCATTGCACAGGATGAGACGGCATAGCGATATCAGGCGTTACCTAATATTCGGGAAGCTTAGCAGCCCGACCATTTAACTATTTGGAACTGGTTGCAAATTCCGGGGGAATGCAACTCAAACACCCGGGCCGGGTTCTATATCCTTGCTCAACAGAGGAAGGAGGCGCGAATTGAGGTACGGAGTGGGCTCCTACGAACGTCCGTTCTTAATTACAATTCTAGTCACCATGTTTGTGTTCGCTGCGGGGACCGCGACGGCTCAACCTCAAACCAAACCTTCGACCGAGAAACCAGATATCGCCGCCACTGCGACCGGGACCATTACCGGCACGGTGCTAGATGCGACCGGCGCCGTGGTTTCAGGCGCTCGTGTTGAACTCACGAGGCCCGATCAGCCGGCGACCTCGGAAGTTATCACCGATAACAATGGGCAGTATTCGTTTGAAAAGGTCGTTGTCGGCGCCTTTCACCTCACCATCACATCGCCCGGTTTCGTCACGCAAACATCTGCCGGCATTCTCGGTACCGATGAAACGTTCATCGTCCCTCCCGTGACGTTTTCTCTTGCTGAAGTGATGACGCGCATAAGCGTGATCCCGCAGGAGCAGTTGGCCGAGCGGGAGATTAAGCAGGAGGAACAGCAGCGGGTTCTCGGCGTTTTTCCGAATTTCTACATCACTTATATTTCCGACGCCGTGCCCCTCACTCCACAGCAAAAATTCGAGCTCGCATGGAGGACGATTGTCGATCCCGTCACCTTTGCGATCACCGCCGGAGTGGCGGGAGTGGAGCAGGCGCAGAACAGTTTCAGCGGATATGGCGGAGGCGCCCGAGGGTACGGCAAGCGTTTTGGAGCATCTTACGCGGACACGGTTACAGGCACCTTCGTCGGGAGCGCGATTTTGCCGTCGCTGCTGAAGCAGGACCCGCGCTACTTTTACAAAGGAACCGGCAGTATTCGGTCTCGCGTGCTTTACGCCATCGCAAATGCCGTAATTTGCCGCGGCGACAATTTGCGTTGGCAGCCGAACTATTCGAATATCTTGGGCAGCCTTGCCGTTGGCGGCATCTCAAACCTTTACTATCCGGCACAAAATCGCGACGGCGCAGAACTGACCTTTGAGAGTACGCTTATCAACATCGGCGCTGGCGCCGCAACAAACGTGATTCAGGAATTTTTCGTGCGCAAGTTCACGCCAAGACTTCCCGCGCGCGAGCCACATGCCGTTTTGCTCAAGTTGCGCGGATTATCGGCAGGATTTGGGCGCACAAGCTGAGGAGGCGCTGAAGTTGGTTTGTGCACCCCTATCGCCGCGTAACTTTATCACGATGATATACTGACCGGGCCTCGCGGAAGTGGCGGAATTGGCAGACGCGCCAGCCTTAGGAGCTGGTGGCCGAAAGGCCGTAGGGGTTCGAGTCCCTTCTTCCGCACGTGCTTCTTCGATCTTCCCACTTATAGGCCATGCAGAGCCGGTGTAGCGACTGCCGCGCTGAAGTGCCGCAGCCTTTCGTTTCAAAGCGTTTTCCCAAGCTGAGAGCCGAACCGTCAAGCGTGTTTTTCTCTCGAGTCTCTGCTATCTTGTCCACCGCGTTTTAATCCTGTGTCGTCTGGTGCGACAAACGATTCAATCCGGATGAACGGGCAAAGGGAAACAATGTCAGAAAGAGATTCAGCTTCTAAGCGCAACCTCTTTGTCAGCGTTTTGACCGACGTTCAATTCTGGGTGCCCGTTGCCGTTCTTGTGGCAGGACTTCTTCTCCTGGATTGGATCCGCTAAAAATGTCCGCCCCCGCTCCCGTTGCTGACGCAAATCTCTCTTCCCGCTCCCGGACACTCCAACTTCTCGGCATTTTCTCGGGAATTACTGCCGGAGCCTGGCTTGGCGCTGCCGAAGCGCCCACAAAACTCGTCACCTTGGGCCTCTCGCCTGTGGTCATTTCACTCGTGATGGTGATGGGGGTGTTTCTCGCGCGCTGGAGCCTTCCCGCGCTCATTCTTGGCACCAGTTCCATCCGCGCTGACGCCAGCCGTGCGCCTCACCTCATCGTATGGGCGATTCTCGCCGGTTGTCTTTGGGCCGTTGCCAACACACTCACCGTGTACGCCATCCGCGACATAGGCCTGAGTATCGCCTTTCCTTTGTGGAACTCAAATTCGCTCCTCGGCATCCTCTGGGGCTTCCTTTTCTTCAATGAACTTCGCGGCGCGGGCCTCAGTCGTTGGCTGGGCGTTCTCGGCGGCACGCTTGTGATGTGCATCGGCGCAGCTATTCTCGCAATCACATCAGCGGGCGCTCACACTACCGGGGCAAGCCCCTCGCACGGCGTTCTCGCTGCCGTCGGTGCCGGCGTCCTTTGGGGCACGATGTACATCCCCTATCGCAAAGCATATCTTTCCGGGATAAATCCGCTCAGCTTCGTCACTTTTTTCACTATCGGTGAAGTTGCAATGATGTCCGCGCTATCCTTCGGCACCCTCGGCGCACAACAGCTTTTCGCCGAACTGCACTCCGCGCGCGGAGTCATTTTCTGGCTCATGCTCGGCGGTTTCATATGGGTCATCGGCGACCTGTTTCAACAATACGCAGCAAAGTACGTCGGCATCAGCCGAGGCATTCCGCTCTCGAACACCAATCAGCTCTGGGGGCTTCTCTGGGGAGTTCTAGTGTTTGGCGAACTTCACGGCCGCAGCGCAACAACTTACTCGCAAGTGATCGGCGGGTCGCTGCTCATGATTCTTGGCGTTGGGGCCATCGCCTTCTCTAGTGCCACGCAGCAGGAAAACGCACAGTGGCGCGTCGCGGCACAACGCGAATCCGTTCGCTACGGTATTTCTTCCGACTTCGTCGAAGCTCGCCTCGATGGCCGCCAATCCGCGGGCGAATCGGCGCCTTCTCGCAGCTTGCTTGATTGGTTTCTCGTCGCGCTCGCCACGGCAGTGTTTATCTACTTTGCCTCGATCGCGAGAGTCCCCAACATCCCTGCGAATTGGGGACCGGCAGCATTGCTCACACTACTTTCGCTCGTTTTACTGGTCGCTTGCGGCGTTTACTTATGGCGGGTCACCCGCTTTCAATGAGCGCTGTCTCGCAAGTCGATGTCGTGGGCGTGGGGCTGAACGCCACGGATACGCTGATTCCTCTTGCGGAATTTCCGGTGCGCGGCTCGAAAGTCGAATTTGAATCCGCTGCCATTCTCCCTGGCGGAGAAGTCGCGAGCGCCATGGTGGCCTGCCAAACCTGGGGGCTCCGAACGCGTTACGTCGGTAAGTTCGGTGACGACTACGCCGCTCACATCCATGGCGCTGCCTTCGAACGCGCCGGCGTCGAAACGCATCTCTTTACAGCCGATGGCTGCCCCAGCTATCAATCTTTCATCATTATTGACGCCGCAGGCGAACGCACGGTTCTGCGCCGACATGACGACCGCCTCGCTCTCCGTCCCGCCGAGCTTCAGCGCGACTGGATCGTTTCGGCGCGCGCACTTCTCGTCGATGGGCACGACACGGCCGCTGCGCTTCAGGCCGCCCAGTGGGCGCGCACGGCAAACATTCCTGTGGTGGCCGACCTCGACAAGCTCTATCCAACCATTGAGACACTGCTTCCGGAAATTGACTACCTCATCGCCAGCAGCGATATTCCCGGCCTCATCTCCGGCGAATCCGATCTTCCGAAAGCTCTGCAAATGGTCCAAAAGCAATTCGCAAACAGGCTCACGGCGGCTACACTCGGCCACGATGGCGTCCTTGCCTTCGACGGCACTCGGTTTTTTTACTCGCCCGCCTTTAATATCCACGTGGCGGATACCACCGGAGCCGGCGATATTTTTCACGCCGGTTTTCTCTACGCGCATTTGCAGAACTGGCCTACCCAACGGCAGCTCGAATTTGCCTGCGCAGCCGCGGGGCTTAATTGCACAGCCGTCGGCGCCCGCGGGAACATTGCGCCAATCTCAGAAATCGAACGCCTCATCGCGACGGGCTCGCGCCACCCCGCTCGCTTCAGCTTTGATTGATTGAGAAACACAATAAGCGTTGGGCGATTTCGGGCGGTCCGCCCATTCCGGATCCGGACGGAAGGGTGTACGCTCGCCCTGCCTCGTTTCTCGGTTTCCTTGATTCACATGGCGGGGGCGAACCATATGAAACCTGCTCTTCCTTTAATCTTTCTGCTTGTCGCAGCAGCGATTGCGCCCACGCCCGCTTATCCGCAAGAACCCGATTTGCGAACTCAAGCTGTCATCCTGCTTGAAAAGGCCAATTCCGTCAGCATGGCTCCAGACCTGCCGAATCTAGAGCGGACGGACGCGTTTCACGTCTCTGACCCCAATTCCAGAGCGCGTGACGGATACTTTTCGCGCGTCGTGATCCAGGGCGTCGGTCGCCGTGAAGAAACGACCTTTGGCGACTATCGTGTAGTCTCCGTATGGCGAGGTAATACGCTGGAGACTACGCGCTCCGCTGAAATCGCGCCTGCGGAAGTTGTCACCGTGATGAGGCTTACCCCAATTTATCTTGTTCGCCTCGATCAGGCTGATGTGGTGCAGGCCATCATGGATAAGCAGATTGACGATCTACCCGCGCATTGCATCGAGTTTGAGACAATTGTCGGACAAAACCATCAGCAAAATGAAATTTGCGTGGATGCCTCCAATGGAACTATGGTCCTGGAAAGGCTCGGCAACAGACTCATTGAAAACAGAGACTTCTTCCCCTTCGCCGGCGCGCTGATTCGGTCTAGCATTACGCTGTCTTTGTCCGATGGCGCTCCGCAATTGGAAATTACGCAGACCATGACGGCGTTGGACAAGACGGCCGCCAATGTGCTCGCTGCGCCGCCCGATGCCATGACGCTTCGCCGTTGTGCCACTTACCGCCGGGCCACCGGACGATCCATGCCGCAGCCCTTGGGTGGCAACAGCGACACTGAAGTTGACGTAGTGGTACGCGGGATTATCGGAACCGATGGAAAGGTTCACGATGCTCTGGTGCAAAGCTCTGAGCGCCCGGACTTAAATGGGGAAGCCCTGAGCGTAGTGTCGCAATGGATTTTTTCGCCGCCGATGTGCAACGTCAATCCCAATTCCGCCGAAGCCAGTTTTGTGTTGCACTTCCACGGACGATAAGTCGCCAGACGATCACCGAAAGCACACTGCCGAGCCCGCGCACCGACAATCGCGGAGACGTCGAAATAAAGCGCAATGCTACAATGACGGGCGTCCGATGTCCTTTTCCACTTCAGCTTCAGCGACGCTCAAATCCATCCAGGTTGGCAAGCCCAAAAGCTACGGCCACCAAAACGCATCCGATCCGCATGACCTTCCCTGGACCACCGGTTTTTTCAAATCCCCCGCGAATGGACCCGTCTTCGCCCGTTTTATGAACTTGGACGGTGATCGTCAGGCGGACCTAACGCATCACGGCGGCGTCGATAA
>DATEGW010000099.1:0-25254 GCA_035279845.1 Candidatus Acidiferrales bacterium
CATTGCGATTTTTGCATGTGCCGTCTGTGTGTCTGCGCAGTCAGCTTCAGTTTCTTCGCCGAGTAGTGCATCGGTCGGTTCAAGCAGCGTCGCAAATGCAGGTTCCTCAATGGCTGGAGATGCGTCCATCGGCGTTGCCCCCTCGGGCAGCGGTGCCTCCGGAAATAACAATCCTGGAGCGTCGTTGCGGACGGATCCGTATTCGCCTTTCGATGCAAGCAACAACAGCCTCACTAATCTACGGCGCATGATGTACGACGATACGTCTCCTCAAGTGACCGTCTCGGCAATGGATTCGATCAATCAGGAGGATTGCGGCACCTGGACGCAAATAGGGGTCCACAGCGCCACGGTAAGTATGGTGCGCCTCGAGGTGCCGGGGAAAGCCCGGGGTATCTATCAAAAGGCTTGCAACGAGCTAAAGAAAAAGAAGGTAGACGATGCGCGCCGCGACGCAGAAAAGGCTCTTGCCGACGACGGGAAGTACCCGGCGGCCTGGGTTCTGCTGGGCCAGCTTTATTACAACAGCAGTGATATGGCAAATGCACATAAGGCATGTTCGAAGGCGGCGGAGATTGATCCTGGATACGTCGCTCCGTACCTATGCCTGGCTGCCGTCGCTGATCGCCAGCAGGACTGGGACGGCGCCCAGAAACTATCCGACCAGGCGCTTCGCATTAGTCCTCTGAAGAATACTTTTGCTCTCTACTACAAGGCCGAAGCTGCATTTCATAAGCAGGATTTACCCAATGCCGAAAGGAACGCCTTGGATGCCGCTGGCGCCGACAACAATCATCAGTTGCCCGAGGTTGAGCTGCTGCTTGCGCGGATTTATTCAGCAATGAAAAAATCGGACGAAGCCGCCGCGCGAGTCCGCAAGTATTTGAAGTTTTCCCATGAACCGGACGGTCCCGCTGCAGTAAGCGCCCAGCTTGCCGCGATTTCAAGCGCGGAGACGAGCGAAGCAAAGTAAGGCTCGAACAGCACCTTTCAAAACGCACGTTTTGACTGCGATCAGGAACGTTGCTCCCCTTTATTTTCATGCAGTTACATCGATTTTAAATTCTTGGTAGTTGCGATTAGAAATGCACAAACCGCTCGATTCTTGGAGCTAATTCAATCTGCAACTACATGCGTAATAAAAAGGCCTATCGGCTTGCGCTATTTTGAGGCAACGGCATCCGTCGAGACTTCAGAATGCGCTCCGCCCGCTGGCGCCAGAGTTTGTAGCTTGTCGATAAGTTTCTTCGCATCCGCAGTGTAGGGATCGCGTGGTACCTGGTGAACGAAATTTTTTAGGGTGTCGAGGGCCTCGGTGGTTCGTCCCTGTGCGGCCAGGGACTCACCGAGAAGAAATGCGCCGTCAGTCGCCGTATTCCTGTTGATCTTTATGACCGCCAGCGCTTCCATCCTGCACTTTTCATAAAGCCCCAGGTCGAAATACGTAACCCCAAGCAGCCAATGAGCGAATTTATTGTGAGGTGCAAGATCAACAGCATGCTCCAGTGGGCTTTCGGCTGCCGCTGGATTCTGTTGCAAGATGCGCAGTTCGCCCGCGCCGAGAAGGGCTTCGATATTATCCGGGCCGAGCGATGTGGCACGGTCAATGTAGTGTTCGGCCTCGGGTATATTCCTCTGTGCAAGATAAAGCTCGCCCATGGCGCTATTCACGTCCGGATTACCGGGGGCAAGTCGATACGCTGCTTGTAGGTGCTGCTGGGCCTTGTCGAACTTTGCATCGCGTATTGCATCGATGCCTTCGCTCAACTCCTTACTCGCCTTTGGCGCAAGGACAACGCCCATGGCTCCTACGTCCGTAGAAGGATCCGGCGTTCGTTCGATTGTGATGCTAGCGTCCGCCTCGCCGGCTTCGAGGAGGGCGGCTTCTGCGCTCGCCTCCTTAAAGCCGGGCGCCTGAACTGTAACCACATAATTCCCGGATGGCAGGGCAGTAAAAGTGACGGTACCGTTGTCGCAGACCGTTTGCTGGATGGCCACAAGGCTGCCTTCAGGTGACACGCTGACGTGTGCCGGTACCGAAAGTAGCTCTCCGTTGCCAGCGTAGATGCTTACGTGGATGGACGCGCCGCCGAAGCCTCTGCCAAATTGCGCGGAAATTGCCGTAGCGAACAAGAGCGATACGATGGCGGTCGAAAACCAATAAAGAATGGATGGGAATTTAGCTTTAAGCCATTTTTTGATGTTAATACTTTGCGAGCGGTACATCGGTCCTGCCTTTGCTGCGCGGTGCGCGTGAATTTTATTCAGCGTAGGGTGCAGCACCACAACGGGTCAACCAAGGCAAGACCGTATAACTCAGCGAAAATCTGCGGAATTGGGGGGAGAGAAGAACGTAGAAGCAGCGTCTAATAGATTCCGAGCCGGATATCTAAGGGATGTGGCAATTGCACGGAGAGCGTGCGCCCGTAATCCCCAAGGGTTACGCGGTATTCTTCTGCGGGCCCAATGTTGCGGTCGCTCCAGGCGGTACTCGGAATTATGCGGGATGCCATTGTGAGATCGTCGCTGTCGAAATCATTTCCTGCTGCATGTAGATCGGTTGGAAACACGAGATAGACGCGCTTTGCTTTCGTATCCAGCAGGAGATAGCGCCGCCCGAGCAATACCAAAACCAAGTTGGATTGTTTCTTCTTATCGACCTGAAGCACATTCCACGTCAGCGGCACCTTCTCATCCAGCTTTACTTGCGCGCCGCCCACTGGCTCCCAGTGGAAGCCGGTTGCGCTATCGGCACGTGCGTGCATCGGCCCAAAAACCGCACTCGCGACAAGTGCACACCAAACTAAAAGAAGGTGTGACAACCAATTTCTTCCGCATCGAGGGGTATTGTCCATCGAGAAAAGATTACAACAGTTAGCGATTTTTGTCCGTCCGCCCACGCTGCCCGGGAATTTGCAAACGAGCTATAGGGAAGTTTCGGCCATTTCCTTTATAATCACCGCCGACGGTCTTTGGCAGGCATAGGGGGCGCTATGCTCCGAAACCTCAAACGCGCGCTTAGCCGGGTCTTTCCAGGCTGCATAATTATCGCTCAAGCGATCGCGTTCAATATGTTTTGCGCGTTTTTCCCCCTCCTGCTTCTTGCCATTGGACTTCTCGGCGAAACATCCGTTTTTCGCGAAGCTCTGCGTGAAATTCCGCAACATCTTGTTCTGATTCTGCCCCCCGGCACTACTGACGTCGTCGACGCGTACTTTGTTCGCCCTGCGCTTTCCCCTTGGCGTTGGATCCTGCTCGGCACTGGAGGAATACTGATCGCTGGCATGCAGGTGATGGTTGGTTACATCGAGGGCTTCCGCGTGATTGAGGGAGACCTTTTTCGGCCTTCTTATTTCTACCGTCAGCTCAGAGCGCTGGGTTTGCTCTGTCTCACGATCATTCCAATGCTGATCGTCGTCATGTTCACCGTGTTTGGCAAATCGATGCGAGTTTGGATCGGTGAGCATATTGCTTCGCCGTTCCTTTCCCGCGAGCTGGAAATTGCGATGCAAGTGGGCTTTACGTTTTTGCTGGCCATGGCCGTGCTCGTGGTTCTGTATCGTGTCGGCCGCCCCGATCATCCTAATTATGTCAGCTTGTTTCCCGGCGCCGCCGTTGCATCGGTGCTCTGGTGGGCCGTCGATATTATCTTCGGTTGGTACGTGCGCGTAATGCCCTATACAACGGTTTACCGCGGGCTTGCCGGCGCAATCGGCCTGCTTCTTTGGATGTTTTTTACGGCTCTGATTGTCCTGATCGGTGCAGCCTACAACGCCGAATATCGCGAATCGCATCAAGCGGCAATGGCATCGCTTCCCGGCCCGATTTTGATTTCTCAGCCCGACGCTGTTTATCGAGTCGGAACGAAATCGGCCGACGCTCCCTGACTGTGCCAACGATGGGCGACCTTCGCGTTGAATGCCATTCCGGCTACCGGGCCGACGAACGGCCTTTACGCTTCGCGCTTCGCGACCGCGTTTTTGAAGTGCGCGAAGTAGATGACCGGTGGTACTCGCCTGACGCCACCTATTTTCGCGTCCTTGCTGACGATGGCAACTACTATGTTCTCCGCCATGATGAGGTCGAAGATCTCTGGACGCTTGATGGCTTTAGGGCAAAAAGGCAATAGTTCAGAATCTCATCAATATGAGTACCAGCAGGATTACCACGATAACGCCGAGTCCGCCGCTGGGATAGTAGCCCCAGCCCCGGCTGTACGGCCACGCCGGTACCGATCCGATCGACAGCAACAGCACGATGACCAGCAAAATGAGAAGCATTTGTATGCACCTTTCAAATTGCAAGCCCCCGACGCAGGTTGCGCGTCGCGGAGGACTAGACTCAATCCACACGCATCATGAGGCGTAGTCCGCTGCTGAACAATCCCAGTGCCGCTGTAGCGAAGGGATGAGCGTTTACGTAAGGTGTTTACGCGGCCGCCACCCTTATTCCATCAGCAGGTACTCATAGCGAATGGCGGCGGGTCTAAACGTTTCACGGGTGTGGCATACAGAAGAACACTGATACCGGGTGTGTGTAGCACCGGTTTATGGTGTTTGTGGCGACCTTCATTTATTTCCAGCCTAAGGAGAGCTAAAAGTGGCGAGTACAAAGACCGGAACGCACCCGCATGAGACCAGTATTACGCGCGAAAGGCTGATCGAGCTTCTTAATGAAGACCTCGCCCGGGAGTATCAGGCCATTATTGCGTACGTGGCGTATTCGCAGGTGCTCAAGGGCGCAGAGTACATGAATATCGCGGATCAACTCGAAGAACACGCCAAGCAGGAACTCCAGCACGCCCTGGTGATATCCCGGCAGATCGATTACCTCGGCGGCGTTCCGACCGTGACGCCCAAGCCGGTAAAAATGAGTGAGAAAAACGAAGAGCTTTTGCGGTTTGACCTAGAGAATGAAAACGAGACCGTCCGCAACTACCGGGAACGCATCAAGCAGTGTGAGGCCCTCGAGGAATACGCCATGGCCGAGCAGATCCGCGAACTTTTGATCAACGAGCAGGATCACCAGATCGATTTGGCAACGGCATTGGGAATTGAAGTCCCCGACGCAGGCCGAGGCAAGAAGTAGCTCAGATTGACAGTTTGCGGCTTTTCAAAACCGGCCCTTTTAACTGCGATTAGAAAAGGCCGTTTCTTTTATTTACATACAGTTACGTCGATTTCTAATTCTTGGCACTTGCGATTAGAAAAGTGTGCTTCGCGGCGTCTTCCGTGGCTCAATTCAGGGCGGCCGACGTCGTTCTCCTACATCGGTAGTTCGCACCGACGCCGCACGCCTGGAAGTTCTTTAGTCCAAAACTAACGATTTCCATTTCGCAGTATAAAACCTGTAAGCGATTACATTGTTTCTACGCGGGCCGTTCAGACCGGGGCGCAATGGGTGTAAACTGTGCGCCGGAACGGGCGACCCCCCGATCACAATTTCAGGATATGAAATGGCTGACGTGAAGACCGTATTGAAGCTCGACGCGCGTGACAATGTTGCGATCGCGCTAAAGAATTTGGCGGCGGCGAGCCGCGTTGGCGTGAATGGAATAGACGTTGAGTTGGTTACGGACGTTCCGGTGAAGTACAAGTTCGCAATGCGCGATCTGCCTGCGGGCGAGCCTGTGATCATGTACGGAGTGATGGTGGGAAGGGCCTCGGTTCCGATCCGTCGCGGCGAAGTAATCACCGTTCGAAATTTGCGACATGAAGCAACGCCCTTTCGCGAAAAGACTGGTGAGTTTCAATGGAGAGCGCCAGATGTCTCGCGCTGGCGCGATACAACTTTTCTTGGCTATCAGCGTTCGGACGGTCAAGTCGGCACGCGAAATCACTGGCTGGTGATACCCCTCGTCTTCTGCGAAAACCGTAACATTCTGATGATGAAGCAGGCTTTCGAGGAGGAGTTGGGTTTCGCGCAGCCTCCGGCTTATCGCCAGCAAGTGGCGCAACTCGCGCAGCTTTATCGCGAAGGCAAAATAGACCAGGCGCAGGAGCGCGCGGCCGCGCTGGAGCAGCAGAAGCGGACAATGCCGCGCTCGTCACTCTTCAAGAATATCGACGGAATCCAATTTTTGATTCATGAGGCGGGCTGCGGTAGCACGCGCGAAGATGCAAACAATCTTTGCGGACTTTTGGCCGGCTACCTTCATCATCCGAATGTGGCGGGCGCGACGGTCTTCAGCCTCGGGTGCCAGCACTCACAGACGGCGATTTTGCGCGAGCAAATACGGCAGCGCGACCCGAACTTCAGCAAGCCTCTGATTGTTTTTGAGCAACAGCAAAGTGCTTCGGAATTCGCGATGCTTTCCGAGGCCATCCGTAGGACTTTCCTCGGCTTGGTTGATGCAAACAAGAATAAACGCGCGCCTGCTCCGCTCTCCAAACTCGTGCTCGGCCTGAAATGCGGCGGCTCGGATGGATTTTCGGGCATTTCCGCGAATCCAGCGATCGGTCACACGGCCGATCTGCTTGCGGCGCTCGGAGGCCGCGGAATTCTTTCGGAATTCCCGGAGCTTTGCGGTGTCGAACAGGATTTGATCAATCGCAGCACGAGTAAGGAAGTGAGTGACCGCTTCGTGCAGCTGATGGAGGCCTATGCCGCACGCGCAAAAGCCGTCGGCTCAGGATTCGATATGAATCCTTCCCCCGGAAATATTCGCGATGGCTTGATCACCGATGCGATGAAGTCAGCCGGCGCGGAAAAGAAGGGCGGCACTTCGCCGGTCACCGCCGTGTTGGATTACCCGGAATATTCTTCGGTGGCCGGGCTCAACTTACAGTGTACCCCGGGTAACGACGTGGAGTGCGTGACGGCTCAGGTGGGTGCCGGCGCAAGCGTCGTCTTGTTTACGACAGGACTTGGCACGCCAACCGGGAATCCGATTGCACCTGTCGTAAAGGTTTCGACGAATTCGGATTTGGCGCGGCGCATGGGCGACATCATAGATATCGACGCGGGCACCGTCGTTTCGGGCGAGAAGACAATCGAACAGATGGGCGAGACGGTTCTGGATGTCGTGGTGAGTGTGGCGAGCGGCGAGACGCATACGAAGGCGGAAATTCTCGGGCAGCGCGACTTTATTCCATGGAAGCGCGGTGTTTCCCTCTGATCGGCGGAATCCAACGGCGCAAATGATATTGTCCCGAACATGAAAATCGACGCTCACCAGCATTTCTGGCAATATGACGCGCAGCGCGATGGATGGATCACGGACGAAATGTCTGTACTGAAGCGGGATTTCTTGCCGCCTGATCTGCTGCCCGAACTTTTGGCGAACGGAATTGACGGAACAATCGCCGTGCAGGCGGATCAGTCGGAAAGAGAGACGCAGTTCCTACTCGATCTAGCCCAGAAAAACAGCTCCGTTCTAGGTGTGGTTGGCTGGGTGGATTTGCAGTCGCCATCCATTGCCGACCGATTAGAATATTTCGCCCCGTTCGAAAAACTATGCGGGTTTCGGCACGTGGTCCAAGCGGAGCCGGATGACCGGTTCATGCTACGCCGGGAGTTTCAGCGCGGAATCGGCATGCTCGCGGACTTCGGCTACACCTACGACATTCTGATTTATCCGAAGCAATTGCCGGCCGCGATCGAGCTTGTGCAGAAGTTTCCGAAGCAGCCGTTCATCATCGACCATCTTGCGAAGCCGGAGATCAAAGGCTCGCGCATTTCCGAGTGGGCCGGCCACATGCGGACAATCGCGCAAAACCCCAACGTCTACTGTAAAGTGTCGGGCATCATCACGGAGGCAGATTGGCAGACGTGGCGCGCTGAGGAATTTCGACCGTATCTCGACATTGTTTTTGACGCGTTCGGTCCCGACCGGCTGATCTTCGGTTCTGACTGGCCTGTATGCCTTCTGGCGGGAAGCTACAGTCGCGTGAAGCAGCTCATCGTCGATTACTTGGCCGATTTCCCGGAAGCCGACCGTACGAAGATTTTTGGCGCAAACGCCGTTCACTTCTACGGCCTTTGGGTGAACGCGTAATGGATCTCGAACTCGGAGGCAAGGTCGTTCTCATCACGGGCGGCGCGAAGGGAATTGGGGCAGCGATTGCTCGTGCATGCAGCGCAGAGTGCGCGATTCCGGTAATCGTGGATCGTGACGAGGACGCTTGCGGGAAACTGCAGGTGGAACTCAGCAAGACAGGCGCGAAGAGCCATGCGCTCGCGCTAGAGTTATCGTCGCCGGAAAACTGCCGGGAAGCCGTGAAGCAAACGGCCGAAAAATTTGGACGTATCGACGCGCTAGTGAACAATGCAGGCATAAATGATGGCGTTGGTCTGGAGAGCGGCAGCCCGGAAAAGTATGTCGCATCGCTACAGTGGAATCTGCTGCACTACTACAACATGGCGCATTACGCGCTGCCGCATCTCAAGAAGGTGCGCGGGCCGATCGTCAATATCAGCTCGAAGACAGCTGTCACGGGTCAGGGAAATACATCCGGCTATGCGTCGGCTAAAGGGGCAATCCTGGCCTTGACGCGTGAGTGGGCTGCGGAGCTGCTGCGCTACGGGATTCGCGTGAATGCAGTGGTCCCGTCCGAAGTGATGACGCCGCTTTACAAGCAGTGGGTGAGCACTTTTCCTAATCCCGAGGAAAAACTGAAATCGATTGTGGCGCGCATTCCGCTCGGCAAGCGGATGACCGAGCCGAAAGAGATTGCAGACACGGTGGTATTTTTGCTTTCCGCGCGTGCGAGCCACATTACCGGGCAGCATTTGTATGTGGACGGCGGTTACGTGCACTTGGATCGAGCTTTGGAGTAAGGCGGCGCACCGCGCCTTCTTGTGGCGTTCACGGTACTCTCGATCAGTACTCGCAAGTTCGAAGGGGGAGCATGACAGGGCAAGCGACACGTTTAACCGAACGGCGATACGTGCTGCCGCTGATCTTGATTACGAGCCTGTTTTTCCTCTGGGCGCTCGGTGTAAATCTTAACGACATTCTCATTCCGCAATTCAAAAAGACATTTCAACTGAGTGACAGGGCTTCTTCTCTCGTCCAATTTGCCTTCTTCGGCGGCTATTTTCTAGCGGCGATTCCTGCGGGCAAGTTGATGGAACGCATCGGCTACAAGAAGGGGCTTCTCTTCGGGCTTTTGGTTTGCGCGTTCGGTGCATTTCTCTTTATCCCTGCGGCTTCGGCGCACGCGTATCTGTTTTTTCTGGTTGCGTTATTTGTAATGGCCTTCGGTCAGGGCTTTCTGGAGACCGGCGCAAATCCTTACGTGACAATCCTCGGTCCGCCGGAGAGCTCGGAACGCCGGTTGAATCTCGCGCAGTCATTCAATGCGGTCGGCGCGTTCGTCACGCCGTACATCGGCAAGGCGTTCATTCTGACGAGTGTGGGATACTCCGCGGAGCAGCTTTCCCGAATGAGCCCCGCGCAGCTTCAGGCGTATTCAGCTTCTTTAGCGGCGCGCGTGAAAATGCCCTACCTCGCGATCACCGGCGTCTTCCTCTTCGTCTTTCTCTTGATTCTTTTTGCGAAATTGCCCGAAGTACAGCCGAAGGTAGAAGAAAAGGAGCGCGAGATCGAGAGTCCTAAAGGAGAGCTCTCGGGTTTGCTCGTGCACAAGCATCTCGTGAAAGGCGTGTTGGCCCAGTTTTTTTATGTGGGCGCGCAAGTCGGCGTGACGAGTTTTATCATTCGTTTTGCCGAACATACTTTGCCGGGAACTTCCGACGTGACTGCGGCGGACTATCTGTGGTGGCACCTCTTGGGTTTTATGATCGGGCGGTTTGCCGGGTCGGCAATGATGAAAAAGATTGCGCCGCCGAAATTGCTGAGCACGTTTGCGGCCGCTTCGGTAGTTTGCGCAGTGGTCGCGATTTTCGCGACGGGCGTCATTCCGATCTGGGCTGTCGTGCTTATCGGTTTTTTCCATTCGATTATGTTCCCGACGATCTTTGCGCTGGGTCTGAAGAATCTGGGCCCGTATACCAAACTCGCTTCGTCATTCATGGTAATGGCGATTATCGGAGGCGCACTCTTTCCTGTCTTGATGGGGTATATTTCGGACCTCAGCAACATTCAGTGGGCATTTGCGGTACCGCTTGCGTGCTATGTGTACGTGCTGTATTTCGCGATGAAGGGCTATAAACCATCGCTCGCAATGGCGCCCGAAGCCACGAGGTGACCCGATGAGCACGCGATATTCGCTCACGCTCGATTTGAAGGACGATCCGAACCTGATCACCACCTACAAGCGTTATCACGAGCAGATTTGGCCGGAGATCACGCAGAGCATCAGGGATGCGGGCATTGAGGACATGGAGATTTATCTCTTCGGCAACCGGCTCTTCATGATCATGGAAGTAAACGACCGTTTCTCTTTTGCGACGAAAGCCGCCGCCGACCGAAACAATCCCAAGGTGCAGGAATGGGAAACGCTGATGTGGAAATTCCAGCAGCCGCTGCCGCAGGCCAAGCCCGGTGAGAAATGGATGCTGATGGAAAAGATCTTTACGCTGGAAAAATAGCGAGACCGTCGGGCAAATTTAGCAAGCTAAAGGAGGTTGAAATCATGGAGCAGGATCGCAATCGCATAACGCGCAGAGGTTGGATTACGACAACGGCGGGCTCGCTCGCGTCGCTGGCTGTGGCGCCTTCTCTCGTCGCACCCGCGGCAAAGGCTGCGCCGCCGGCACAGGCGCCGGCCGCAGAGCCCCAGGAGTCGCCCGAGGTGATCGCAGACCGCGCGCGGCGAATGGAGTGGTGGCACAAGGCGCGGTTCGGCATGTTCATCCATTGGGGCCTTTACAGCACAATTGGGCGTCACGAATGGGTGATGGAGAACGAAGGTTGGCCGGTCGCCGATTATCAGCAGCACGCGAAAATCTTCAAGCCGGTTCCCAACGCGGCGCGCGCGTGGGCAAAGCTCGCGAAGGCCGCCGGACAGAAATACATGGTGATGACGACGAAGCATCACGAAGGCTTCTGCAATTTTGACGCATCGAAGTTGACCAACTATTGCGCGCCTCAACAAGGGCCCGGTCGCGATCTGGTGAAGGAATATGTGGAAGCCGCGCGAGCGGAGGGAATGCGCGTCGGCTTTTATTATTCTCTGATGGATTGGCATCACCCGGATGGCGCGAACTGCGCCACGGACGATGCAGCGCGTCAACGCTTCGTCGATTACACGCACGGGCTGATTCGCGAGTTGATGACGAATTACGGAAAGATTGATGTGCTTTGGTATGACGTCGATTGGCCGCTGAATGCCGAGCAGTGGCGATCGGAAGAGATGAACAAAATGGTGTTTCAACTTCAACCGGACATCATTGTGAACAATCGCAATGGTTTACATGGCGATTTTCAGACGCCCGAGCAGCAGATAACGGCCGATAGGAACGGGCGTGCATGGGAATCTTGCATGACGCTCAACGATAGCTGGGGCTATCAGCGGGCGGATGACGATTGGAAGAGCTCCCGGCGCGTGGTACAGAATTTGATTCAGTGCGCAAAGGACACCGGGAACTATCTTCTGAACATCGGACCGAAGCCGGACGGATCGATTCCGCAGCCCTCGCTGAATATTTTGACGGAGGTAGGCGGCTGGCTCCAGCGCAACGGCGAATCGATCTATGAATCTGAGCCGTGCCAGCCGAGCCGCTCGAATTACGCGAGTTTCACGCGCAAGGGCAACACGCTTTATATGCATGTGTATTTCTGGCCGGGCGATTACGTGGCTATCGCTGGCCTGATGGTCGGCGTGAAGTCCGCGCGGATGCTGGCGACGGGAGATAAGGTGAATTTTACGCAGGATAAGTTCCGCGTACGGTTCACCGGGTTGCCGATGAAGGCGCCGGATCACCCGGTGACGACGATTGCGATTGAGTGCGACGATGTGCCGCATCAAGATACTCTTTTCGTCAGGAAGGAACGGCCGAGGCTTGGTGTCGGGATATAGGCAAACACGTGACTCGTAAGTCGTGTTTCGTGCGGCAGGGTTGCGGTCACCGGAGTGAATATGTCGGATCGGATTTCGCGGCGGAGCTTTTGTGTTCTTACGGGCGCGTTTGCGGCCGGTTTGTGCATCTATAATCGCGCTTTTGGAGCCGAATCGTACGCAAACGCGCCTGATGTGGCCGCGATTGACCGGCGTAGGATCCTCACTGCGGCGGATCGGTATCTAAAAGAGCAGCCGATCACGGTCACAGCTTCGTCCAGCCCACGAACCGCCGGAGGAAAGCACGATTACTTTTCGGAGGGCGACTACTGGTGGCCGAATCCCAAAGACCCAAATGGACCGTACATCCAGCGCGACGGGATGTCCAATCCGGATAATTTCAACGCGCACCGACTCGCCCTGATCCGGCTGAGTGTGCAGGTACCGGCACTTGCAGCGGCGTGGCAACTCACCAAGAAAAATGAATACGCCACGCAGGCCGCCAAACATCTGCGTGCATGGTTCCTTGATGCGGTGACGCTGATGAATCCAAACCTGCAATACGCGCAGGCAATTCATGGCATCACTACGGGGCGGGGGACCGGCATCATTGACACGCTGCATCTCGTCGAAGTCGCCCGGTCGATCCCATTTGTGGAACGGGCGCAGGTGTTTTCGTCGAATGAATCAGCCGGGCTTAAGAAATGGTTCGCGGATTACATCCAGTGGATGACCACGTCGAAAAACGGACAGGCGGAGCGCGATGCGAAGAACAATCACACCACGGCCTGGGTGGCGCAGGCGGCTGAGTTCGCGGCGTATACCGGCAATGCCGCAGTCACGGAATTCTGCCGCAAGCGATTAAAAGAGGTGATCGTTCCGGATCAGATCGCACCGGACGGAAGTTTTCCGCAGGAGTTGCGACGTACGAAGCCTTACGGCTACTGCATTTTCAACCTGGACGTGATGGCGACCGTTTGCCAGATTCTCTCGATGCCAAGCGACAATCTTTTCGCGTTCACGTCGCCAGACGGCCGCAGTTTTGCGCAAGCGATGGCGTTCATGTTCCCATTCATTGCGGATAAGAACAAATGGCCTTACAAGCACGACGTGGAATATTGGAACGATTGGCCCGTTCGGCAGCCGAGCTTGCTTTTTGCCGGCATCGCGCTTGATAGGCCTGAATATTTCCCGGTCTGGCGCCGGTTGAATCCCGATCCGACCGTGCCGGAGATCATTCGCAATTTTCCTATTCGCCAGCCGCTGCTTTGGGTGAGTTGAGATTGCCAATATTATGCTGTCCAGGCCATTGGGCTCCGTGTCCAAGTCCAATCTAGAAAAACCCATTTAGATTGGTTATAAGAAAATTGCCATTGGCGTGCGGGAGGCTCGCGTTTCGCGGGGAGCACCCTCAAAGAACGGCGAAAAACGTGGCGGCGTTGCCGCACGCGGAGGAGAAGTCGCGTTGCAACGCCGCCTATCTGCAGCTAGCTACATTCCTTTCCAGCCGTGTACGAGAGCGGAAGCTCAGCCGAGCTTAACCATTCGGCTTCGCGTACGCTGGGGTTCAGTGGTTGTCGTCATTGTCGTGGTGATCGTTGTCATGATGATCGCCCTGATTGTAATTGCCACGATTATTATCGTTGCCGCGGTCGTAGTTACCGCGATTATTGTTATCGTCGCGACGATTGTTCTGGAAGTGATCGTAGTCGCGGCCGCGATCGCGATCCCATGTGTGATCGTGGTCTACTCGACCGCGAGGGCCGTTCCAGTAGCCTTCATAGAACATTCCACCGTCACGACGCGGCGGCACCCAGTATGCGCCCTGATATGGTGGACGCGTCCAGTATCCTGAATGCCATGTGTAATGGCCATCGCCATCCGGGTCCGGATACCAATATCCACGGACCCACACGAATCCAGGGCCTGGGCGCGATGGTCTATGTTCCACTCTTACGGTCGGCGGGGGACCGATTCGAATTCCAAACGATACCTGAGCTCGGGCGACCGACGCGCCGCCCAGGAGCAGCGTGCCTGCGAGTAACGACGTTGTTAGAAGATTTCGCATTGTGATCTTCACCTCCGAAGGTGTTCTCAATCCTCAAAAATGCTACGTCGGCGATCACAAAAGGACGATACCTGAAACTGTCTATTCGACCGGTCTGCTTCGGGTAAATCGCTCTAAGGCACAATGCCGTAAAACCCGAGGGCAAAAAGCTCCATGACCTTAGAGGAATTACACAGCGCGGACGCATTAGATTTATTGGGAGTTAGCTATTTAATCTCGGCGATGAGCGGCGATAATATAGAACGCAGAGCCGTTCGCGCCCGGCAGGTCGCGACGACCAGGCCCCAGCAGGTCCACAGGATTCAGCCATGATCAGACCACAACCGCGCCGCAGCTTTGTTTGCGTTGTACTTTCGCTTGTTCTCGCGATCTCGGTCCCCGTCTTCGGTGTTGCGCGGGCTCCTGAGTTGCCCGATCCCGGAAATCCGAGCATGACGCGCGACCAGCAAAAGCAGCTTGGCCTGCAGGCAGCAGCGGAAATTTATAAGCAGATGCCCGTACTGCCCGATTCCAGTGTCGAAACGAAGTACATTCGATCACTCGGTGAACGCCTCGTGGCCACGATCCCGCCCGATCGTTCGTGGCCGTTCGAATTTCACGTTGTTGCGCAAAAAGAAATCAATGCGTTTGCGCTTCCCGGCGGCCCGATGTTTGTGAACGTCGGCACGATTACAGCGGCTGATAACGAGGCTGAGCTTGCCGGGGTGATGGCCCACGAGATGGCGCACGTTTACATGCAGCACTCCGCGAAGCAGCAGCAGAAGAATTCTTTGCTCGGAGGGCTTGCAGGGCTTGCGGGGGCGCTGGCGGGGATGGGTGGCGGTGCATGGGGTTCGCTGGCCCAGGCCGGCATTCAATTCG
The DNA here is from genome assembly GCA_035279845.1 of Candidatus Acidiferrales bacterium. Taxonomy (GTDB): domain Bacteria; phylum Acidobacteriota; class Terriglobia; order Acidiferrales; family UBA7541; genus Palsa-295. The sequence goes on from DATEGW010000099.1 coordinate 14,833, forward strand.
GCGCCGGCACACTAATGCTGAAATATTCTCGCGGCGACGAAGCGCAGGCAGACGCCGTCGGCGCAATCATCCTCTGGAAAGCCGGTTACAATCCCGTGGCTCTAGCCGATTTTTTCCAGACGATCGAGAAGCAGAGCGGCGGCTCCGGTCCTCAATTTCTGAGCGACCACCCTGATCCCGGGAATCGGCGCACGGCCATCGAGAATGAAATTCGTGATTGGCCCGCGAAGCACTACTCCGGGAATAGCGCGGAGTTTGCAAAGGTACACAAAGACGCTGCTACGGTCCCCGTCTATACCGCGCAGGAGATCGCGGACGGTGCGAAAACCGGCCGTTGGGCGGCGGAGAATCGCAAGAACGGCGCCGTTTTTGCCGGCGCGCCGTCGGACAATGTGTCGGTTGGTGTGCCCGCTGTGCCATATTCGCAGATCGAGCCGAGCGAAGAGATGCGCACGGCAAACTTCGGCGTGATCGCCATCGACCGCCCAGTGAATTGGCAGGTGAGCGGTAACGGACAATCGGCGACTATCGCACCAAGCGCGGGCGCTTCCAATGCAGGCGTGGCGTACGGAGTGGTGATCCGGTCCGAGCAAGCGCCCAGTACGAATATGAAGGCAACGCAACTCGCCTCGGCAATTATCCAAAGCTTGCGCAGCGGCGATCCAAACATGAAGCAAGTGGGTGACGCAGAGCCGTTAACCGTGGATGGAAACACAGCAGCATCCGCAGAGCTTGAGACAATTTCGCCGATGGCCGATCAGGATGGAAATTCTCAGCGAGAGCGCGACTGGCTCGTGGTTGTCCCGCGCGGCAGGACCGCTATGTTTCTGGTGTTTGTCTCAACTCTTTCGGACTATGACCGACTGCGTCCAACATTTGAAAAGATGCTGCACAGTATTCAGTTTTAGCGACACTTGCAGTAAGGCCCGCGTTGGAAGCTTGTCAGTTTCAAAATCCAATTACATTAAGCGACAGCCGGAACCGGCCTCGTCCGCGCGTCCAGCAGGTCCGGATCGAAAAGATCTGCGGATAGAATCGCGCCCACCTGTTTCCATATATCGACGAGATCGCAGATCATTCCGCTGTATTCCTGTCTTGGCCCGAGTTTCGTCGCGCTCCACTTCTTACCGCCGCAAGCGGATGTTTTCTGTGCGCCACCAAGGCCGTGGCCGGCTAGGGTGTGCGGATTTGTGCCCGCGCCGTGCTGGGCATTCTCACACCCGATCAGCAAGCCGCCTACGCTGTTTTTGTCCGGCGGCATATAGTTGATGTATAGGTGCCCGTTCAATCCGTCCGCAAGTATGGGTTTGAAGGAAGGGGCTGTGTCGTCGTTCAGCGGACTAAATGGATTGCGATTCCCCAAGCCGCCCAACGCAACGTTCTCCGCATAGTGCCTGCCCAGGATGTGCCCTGAAAGCGACTGGCCCCAGCCGGATTTTTCCTCCACATATTGATGGTGGCCTCGGAAAATTGTCGGCGTTCTCCAGAGCGTGCTCTGGCCGTGAGTGGCATAGCCTCGCGAGGGAATCGGGTTTGGTTGACTGAGCCAATGCCAAATTGCGTCGCCGCCGTTTTTCACGGAAGGAATCTGAACGAGCACCCGTTGCCCATGCGATAGCAGCGATGCGACGTTAACAAAATGATTCAGCGACCAATCGCCCCAACCGTCGCCTGTCTTGTAGATGACGCCCGCATGGTAAAAAAGATGGAATATCTTTCGCAGAAGCGTCGAACATGGGCCGGTTCTGATCGCGCCGTACCACATGGCCGCGTCGATCTGGAATTGCTGCGCCGTTTGCCGAAGTTCAAAGGGAATCACCCGCGTTTCCGGTAGCATCCCGACCTGCCTGGGGTCCATCTGAACGTTCATTCTGGCTGCTCGTCGCGTGAGGGGCTCTCTTTGGAGTCGTTTGACATTCCTTGTGGGGTAATCGATAAGCAGTTGGTACAGCTGGGACGCAGCCATCGGGCGACCTTTCGCGAAAGATATGGAGTTGTCTGGCTTGTAAGCCAGCATTTGAACCGGGAAATCTTAGGATCCGCTGCGCCGGCCGGTATTTAACGTCAACTAAGATTACGCGTCGTCGCGAGCGGATTATCCGATGCACGTCATGTGCTGTCAATGGCAACGAAGCCGCATGGTAGTCACCAAATTACTAAGCCCGCGCGGCCGCACGCGTCGTACCGCCCACTACGCTGCGATTCCAAATGCGTGAACATAGCGGCCGTTGGCTTAGGCATTAGGGGGCACCACTGGGATGTTCACCTGCTTTGAACGAACGGTTCTCAGCATCCAGTTTTAATTTTGGCGCGAATAGAACCAGGCCGAGCAACCGCGCGCACAATTGACTTTTGCTTCCGCCTGGCGCAGCATTCCCTCGCGGGTCGGAATCATGCAGGAAATCAGGTGTGAGCGCTGCGACGAGCTTCTCTATGCCTATCGCGAAGGCATGGTGAAGTTCAGGGCTGCCAGTGAGCGCCTTATGAGCGCCGAGGCGGACCTATATCGGCGCGCATTGCAGGATTCTCTCGCGTTGAGCAACGAATGCGCGCGCTTGAGAGACTTGTTTCTATTCCACGTTCAAACTCACTCCGCACACGTTATTGCAGAGACAATCATAGATTGACTCCGGGCGTGTACGGTTGGTCGCGAGAATCCGTTCACATTATCATTATTCGGGAACCGCTTACTGGAGCTTGTCGTGCCCGTAATTCGCGCCTGTTCATCCTGCGGACAGAAGAATCGGATTGCAGCAAACCATCTCGCCGCGACAGGGAAGTGCGGTGCCTGCAAAGGTGCGCTTCCACCTCTGGCAGAGCCAGTCCCGGCCGACGAATCGCTCCTCGACGAAATCGTGCAGGGCGCGACCGTTCCTGTTCTCGTCGATTTCTGGGCCACATGGTGCGGTCCCTGTCGCGCCGCCGCTCCCGAAGTCGCGCGTACCGCGGCGAATATGGCCGGCAAAGCCATCGTGCTGAAGGTTGACACAGACCAGCATCCAGGTCTCGCCGCGCGCTTCAACATCCGCAGCATCCCCACCTTCATCATCATGGCCGGTGGCCGACCTGCCACGCAGCAGGCCGGCGCCGTCGACCACGGCACGATGGAGCAGTGGCTAATCGCCGCAGCGAGCAATTCTTCAACTTAACTGCCGCGCGAGCCGCGGTAGAATCTCGGCGGATTGCGATGGCACAGTTTGGGATCGGAGGTGCTTCACATGAGCAGCCGTAGAGAATTTATCCAACAGACCGCCGGGTTTACGGTTGCATACGCCACAGGTACAGCGACCGCTCTTCTCGGCGCACCGCTTGCCGTGACGGCCGAAGTTGCGAACGCAGACGGCGGTTGGTACGACCGACCGATGCGCTGGGCGCAGATTGCGTTCACCGAAGATAATCCGCAAGACTATGATCCCAAATTCTGGCTCGATTACCTTCAGCGACTGCACGTGGATGCAGTCTGCCTGAGCGCAGGCGGTGTCGTGGCTTTTTACCCAACGCAAATTCCGATGCACTATCGCAGCCGGTGGCTCGGCGACCGCGATTCCTTCGGCGACCTGGCCAAGAATTGCCGTGCACTCGGCATGAACATCGTCGCGCGAACGGACGCGCACGCCTGCCATCAGGATGTCTACGACGCGCACCCCGACTGGATCGCCGTGGACGCCAGCGGTAAAAAACGGAGACATCCCTCGGATGCCGATTATTGGATCACCTGCGCGCTCGGGCCTTACAATTTCGAGTTCATGACTTCGGTACACGAAGAAATCATGACGAAGTATATGTCAGACGGAATTTTCACGAATCGCTGGGCCGGTTCGGGCATGTGCTACTGCGAGAACTGCCTAACGAACTTTCGCCAATTCAGCGGAATGGATTTGCCGCGGACTCGCGATCCGCAAGATCCCGCCCGGCGGCAATATTTGATTTGGCACCAGCAGCGCCTCTTTGAATTGTGGCGCCTATGGAACGACCGAATTCGCAAGATCAATCCCAACGCCAGCTACATTGCAAACGCGGGCGGCGGTGCGCTCAGCGAATTGGACATGAAGACTATCGGCCAACTGGCTCCGACGCTGTTCGCCGATCGCCAAGGCAGAAACGGCCTTACTCCCGCGTGGGCGGCAGGGAAAAATGGCAAGGAGTACCGCGCTACTTTAGGCAAAAAGGCGATCGTTGCGATCACCAGCGTGGGCATCGAGGATAGGAACCGCTGGAAGGACTCTGTGCAGAACGGCGATGAAATTCGGCTTTGGATGATCGATGGTGTGGCACAGGGGCTTCGCCCATGGTTTACAAAATTCAATGCCAAAGTCATCGACAAGCGTTGGATGCCGGCCGTAGAAAGTGTTTACAAATGGCATTCTTCGAACGAAGCGTACCTTCGCAATGACCGTCCCCTTGCGAGAGTTGGGGTCGTCTATTCGCAGCAGACGGCGCTCTTTTACGGCGCCGAAAACGCACAGACAAAAGTCGAAGACGCCGCGCTCGGTTATTATCAGGCGCTCGTCGAAGCGCGAATTCCGTTTGAGATGGTGCATGACCGGCTTCTCGACGCCGAGCATGTGAGCCAATTCAAGACGCTGATCCTCCCCAACATCGCCGCCCTTTCCGACGATCAGTGCAAGCAGATCCAGCAATTCGTCGAGCGCGGCGGCAGTATTGTCGCCACCTTCGAGACATCGCTCTATGACGAGTGGGGAACTCGCAAAACGGACTTCGGCCTCGCATCTCTGCTGGGCGTGCATTACGGCGGAAAAACGGACGGGCCGATGCTGAACTCCTATCTTTCGCTCAACAAGGACCCGCAGACGGGAAAATATCACCCGTTGCTCGATGGATTTGACGATGCCGTTCGAATCATCAACGGCAGCCATCAGGCCACCGTCATTCCCAATGGCGGTGGCACCTATCCATTGCAGGTTGTTCCCACGTATCCCGATCTGCCCATGGAAGAGGTATTCGTGCGGGAGGGAACCCACGGGCAAGTCGGTGCGGTCGCGCGCGAAGTCGGCACCGGACGCGTCGTCTATCTGCCCGGCGACATCGATCGAACTTTCTGGGAAACGCTCAACGTCGATCAGAGCAAACTTCTGCGTAACGCCGTGCTATGGGCCACAAACGAAGCCGCGCCTTTGGCGGTCGAAGGGCCTGGCGTCTTGGATGTCTCCATCTGGGCGCAGAAAAACTCGATGACGGCGCATTTGGTGAACCTGACGAATCCGATGATGATGAAAGGCCCCGTTCGCGAACTGCTTCCCGTTGGCAAACAGGGCGTGAGCATCACTCTGCCCACCGGCAAGCACGCGAAGCGAGTCCGCCTGCTCGTGGCCGGTCGCGATGCGAAATATACGAATCAGGGCGGCGTAATCCGCCTCGAAGTTCCATCCATTTTGGTGCACGAAGTCGTCGCAATCGATTTCGCATAGGCCGGTGTCTTAAAACACCACCGGCTGCGGAACGCGTGGCCGAGACGCGCCCCACAGCCGAGTGTGCACAGCAACTTGAAAAGACGCCGTTGTTTCGACTCCAAGTGCCAGGACGGAACCGACTAATCCTTACAGCGCGGCTACTCCGCGCTCCTGGTTTCGGATTCGGACGGCTTCTTCGACCTTGTATAAAAAGATTTTCCCGTCGCCGATCGCGCCTGTCGCCGCACTTGAGAGAATCGCGTCTACGGCGCGATCCACGTTGTCATCTTGAAGGACTATTTCGAACTTGACCTTTGGAAGCAGATCCACATTGTATTCGTGGCCGCGATACGTCTCCGTGTGGCCTTTCTGCCTGCCGTGGCCCCGAACTTCCGAGACCGTCATCCCGTCAATGCCTACACTGATGAGAGCATCCTTGACTGCATCGAATTTCGACGGCTGAACGACTGCTTCGATCTTTGTCACGTATCTTTCCTTTCGCACGCCTGTTACGCGTGAAGTCCATTCGTTCACTTCGCATCGGCTGTCTGGCGAGTGCTAAACAGCCGATGCATCGATGCAAGTATTCAATCGCCGTGCTGCGCTATTGGAGAGCGCGCCATCGCTCCCTGCGCCGGCAGCACTGTCTCCTTGCTCATTCCGGCTGGAGCGCCGAGAGATGAAAGGACATATTCGGGATAGGCGGAGATACCGTGCTCGTGCAAATCCATCCCGTAGGCTTCTGCTTCGGGAGAAAGACGAAGCATGCCCATGGCATTGACTGCGAGCATCACCACCATCGCGACCGCAAAAGTGGCCGTAGCAATGCACGCGCTGCCAATGGCCTGAGCAAGCAGGAGTTTCACGCCTCCGCCATAAAACAGCCCGGTAAGCGGCGCGCTGTTATCCGGGGAGATCGGACCGGTAGCTCCGTACTGGCCGCAAGCGAAGAGGCCAAGCGACAGAGTTCCCCAGATTCCGCACATGCCGTGCACTGGAACCGCGCCAATCGGATCGTCGATGCGGAGCCATTCGAGCAGGTCGATTCCGAGGATGACGAGGACGCCGGCGATCCCGCCGAGAATGACCGATCCCGTCGGGCTTACCCAATAGCAAGGACAAGTGATCGCGACGAGACCAGCCAGGAAGCCGTTTGTTGTGAATCCGGCGTCCCACTTTTTGTTCATGATATAGCCGTAGATGATTGACGTTAGTCCGCCGGCACACGCAGCAAGAGTCGTATTCGCCGCCACGCGCCCAATCCCGACGAAATCCATCGCCGAAAGTGTGCTGCCCGGATTGAATCCGTACCAGCCGAACCACAGGATCAGTCCGCCTGAAACGGCGATCGTCAAATCGTGAGGCAGCATAGGAGCGCCGCCGTCGCGCTTGAACTTGCGCCCAAGACGCGGCCCGAGCACGATTGCGCCGGCCAGAGCGATCATTCCGCCGATGGTGTGAACGACCGTCGAGCCCGCGAAATCATGAAAGCTCGTGCCAAGAGAAGGGAAGAAGTTCCCGGTGCTTCCCATTGTGGCGAGCCAGCCATCGGGTCCCCACGCCCAGTGTCCAATGATCGGATAAATGAAACCCGTGACGCAGATGCTGTAAAGAAGGTCGCCGATAAAATCCGTGCGCCCAATCATGGCGCCGGAAGTAATCGTTGAACACGTATCTGCGAAAGCGAATTGGAAGATCCAGACGGCGAGGAACGCGACGCCGGTACTCTCATAAGTGGCAGGCGCACCTTGCAAGAAGAACCAGTGATAACCAATAAAGCCGTTGCCATGGCTGAACATGAACGCAAAGCCGATTGCATAGAACAGAAGTCCGCAAAGGCACGTATCCACCACGCATTCAACGAGCACGTTCACGGTCTCGCGCGAACGGCAGAAGCCGGCCTCCAGCATCGTGAAGCCCACCTGCATGCCGAATACGAGGAAGGCCGCGATCAAAGTCCACATAGTATTGATGGGATTAATTATGTCTGCTGCTTTCACTTCAGCGTCCGCCGCATAAACGTGCGCGAAAGCAACGTAGGAGAACGCCGCCATGACGCAGAGTACGAGCCCCACGCCGATAACTTTCCCTGCAAGAAGTGTCGTGCCGTAACGCTGCCACTCCCGATTCCGCAAACGGCCGCGCAGCCGCGAAAGCTTTTCCGAAAATGAGAGCGTTTTGTCTCTCTTCTTGCGACGTAGCATTTTCGTTCTCTCCTTTTGCTCCGATGAAAAACCTTATGACTAGACTGCCCCGCGAACACACCTCTCCTACGCTTGCTCAACGCGGATAAAAACGAACCCACGCTTTTAGTGGACACACATCTCCCATTTCAGGGCGAACTTGTCGTCTTCAGTCAAGGAACGGGCAGCTGCCCCACAGAGACTGGATGGCTCTTCATAGAGGGACAGCCAACAACGATATCCTCGGCGATATCGAGGACAATTTAGCGGTGGATAAGCGGAATGTCCAACTCAAACTTATGATGTCGTCAATAGCGATTTTAGATTACGTTCGGCACGCTGACGCAATGTTTCAACACTGCATCAAAACGCAGATCGAAGCCATAAAAATCGTCGATGCGATATGAATTCGAGTGAAGCACATTGCCGCCGATACTTGCACGAAATAGCATCGCGCGAGTGGAACCTGCCTCGAAATCGCGGTATACAGATAGGCGCATTTTCTGTGTCGCCGCGCAGATAAATAGAAAGGTGCCCATGAGAAAAATCGCTTCGCTCGCGTGCCCGCTGCTGTTGTCTATTTTTGTTTTCGCCGTCGCTCCTGCGTTCGTTTCCGCTGCGCCCCAGCAGACCAACGAACACTGGATAGCCACATGGATGGCTTCTCCTATGCAGGGGACCTGGGCGGACGGTTTTCAGAATCAGACGGTGCGCATGATTGCGCACGTCAGCATCGGAGGAAGCCGCGTGCGAGTTGAATTGTCCAATGCGTTTGGAACGCAGTCACTCACGATTGGCGCCGCGCACGTCGGCATCCAGGCGAAAGATGCCGCCATCATTTCGGGTTCTGACCGCGCTCTGAAATTCAATGGGTCTCCCTCCGTCACGATTCCTCCGGGCGCGCTCGAAATCAGCGATCCCGTCGATCTCGCCGTTTCTCCGCTGAGCGATCTGGCGATCAGCGTGTTTGTGCCTGAACAAACGGAGCCGGCCACGTATCACGCGTCAGGATTGCACACGACTTACATTTCTGGCCCGGGAAATTTCGCGGCGGATCAGGACATGCACTCGCTGTGGACCACGGCTGCCTACTATTGGCTTTCCGGTGTGGATGTCGAGAGCGGTGCGGATTCCGCGGCAATTGTCGCGCTGGGCGACTCGATCACAGACGGCGCTCATTCCTCTCTGAACGCGAACATGCAGTGGCCCAGTCAGCTTGCCGAGCGGCTGCAAAAAGATCCCGCCACCGCGCACATTGCTGTCGTAAACGCGGGCATCGGCGGCAATCGCATTCTGCACGATGTCTCGGGGCCCAACGCCCTCGCTCGTCTCGATCGCGACGTGATCGCGCGCGCCGGAGTGAAGTATGTAATTGTCCTCGAGAGCATCAACGATCTTGGCTGGCCGCATGAAGCGGCTTCGCACGGCACACAAGAAGTGACGGCGGAGCAGTTGATCGGCGGCTTGCGGCAGATTATCGACCGCGCTCACGCGCACGGCATAAAGGTATTTGGCGCCACGTTGACTCCTTACGGCGGTGCGAACTATTTCACCGATGAGGGTGAGCAAAAGCGCGAGACAATCAATCGGTGGATTCGCACCGGCGGCGCTTTTGACGGCGTAGTGGATTTCGACTCTGCCGTCCGCGACCCCGGCAATCCGAAACAATTCGCGCCCGCCAACGACAGCGGCGACCATCTCCATCCCAACGACACCGGCTACAAAGCCATGGCGAATAGCATCGATCTCTCGCTCTTCCGTTGAGGATACAGCGCCTATCGCGCGCCAGCTTGCCAACCGATACGGCTGAGCTCGCCCGATATCTCATCGGGAAGACGCTTGTGCGTAAGATCGGTTCGAACAAGCTCAGCGGCCGCATTGTCGAGACAGAGGCTTACCCGCCCGGCGATGCGAGTGGGCATGCCTATCGCGGGCGAACCGCCAGGAACCAATCTCTATTCCTCGGCACGGGATTTGCTTACGTGTACTTCATCTATGGAACGTCGTATATGCTCAACGTTTCGGCCGAAGGAACTGGAGTTGGCGCTGGCGTTCTGTTGCGCGCCATTGAGCCCCTCGAAGGAATAAAAATAATGAAACGTCTTCGCGGAGCCGCCAGCGTCGCGAATTTGGCGAGAGGCCCGGGCCGTCTCGCGGCCGCATTGCAAATTGATCTGCGATTGGACGGAATCGATTTGTGCGCCAATGGCCCGCTCTGGTTCGGCACCTCGGTTCGAGAGCCCGCGCGTATTCTCACAAGCCCGCGTGTCGGAATCACCCGCGAAGTCGCCCGCCCCCTTCGTTTCTTCGAGGCGGAGAGCCCGTTCGTCAGCCGCCCTTAGCCAATTCCCACCGCACCTCAAAACACTTCTTAATTGGTACCTCGACGCTAATGGAGTCACATTACTGCGCGAAATGCGGACAATTATTCTAGTCGGCGAGGTAACGCCGCAAATCAGCGCTATCGGTACGGATGTTCTTATCGGTGAGGACGTGCTTTCGCAATTTGAGAGCGTAAACATCGACACAAAAACCATTTGTTGACTTGCGAAACAAAGGTACCGCAATAGCAGCGTACGTTCGTTAGAGCCTACACTTCGTTCGGAGTCTGGTAGCGTACTTCGTACGCTGGTAGCGCGGCAATTTCGTTTCGCGCACTTGAGACAGCAACAATCGCTGTGGCGATAAATCCGAGAGCTTCCGACATGTGCGCTCGCTCAACTGAGTCGGTAGAGGGTAGCGATGAAATATCGCCTTGCAACTTTCTTTCTACCTCGCGTAGCGTTTCCTCGCAGCGTTCAAGATCTTCCATGACCTCAGCCTCCTTT
>DATEGW010000100.1:0-2670 GCA_035279845.1 Candidatus Acidiferrales bacterium
ACAAGGAAAATCAGAGTCCTTGGCAAATCATCGAACGCCTCGCGCCTCGCTCCCCACTGCAGATTTGCTTGCTCCCACCCCTCTTGCTCGATTACCACCTCAACGACTCAGGGGGTTACCATGTGCCTAGGCATCCCTAGCGCGGACCATGCGGTATCCGGTGCTGGATTCGGGCAGTGCGCGCAGCCTTTCACGCCGATGGTGTCTAATGTGCTTGGCGCGGTGTGTTGAAGAAGGAGCAAGGAAATGCCAATAGTTCGGGGATGGTGGACGCGGAAGCAGCGGCGGGGATTGCCGTGGCTGGAAACGCTGATTGCGGATGTGCGGTTTGGATTGCGGATGCTGCTGAAGAACCCGGGATTTACCGCGGTGGCTGTGCTAACGCTGGCGCTTGGGATTGGGGCGAATACGGCGATTTTCAGTGCGGTGAATGGAATTGTTTTGAAACGGTTGCCGTACGCCGATGCTTCGCAGCTTGTTTCGATTGCGGCAATTCGCCGTTTTCCCGGCCAAAACATTGAAGCCACAACCACGCTTTCTCCTGCCGTGTGGAAGCAAGTTCGGGACCAAACGCCGGCGATCTCGCAAATGGCTCTATACGACAATCAGCGAGGTACGACGCTGACCGGCGGCGGCGTGCCTGAAATCGTGCCGACCATGCACGTTTCGAGCGATTTTTTCTCCGTGCTTGGTGCGAAACCTTTGCTCGGGCGACCGATTTTGCCCGCGGATACGCAACCGGGCGCGAAGCCGGTTGCCGTGGTCAGCTATGGGCTTTGGCGAGCAACGTGGAGCGCCGAACCCACGCTGATTGGGCATTCGATAACTTTGGACGACAAGCCCTATGAAGTGGTCGGTGTGATGCCGCCGGATTGCACGTTTCCGCTTTATGGCGGCGTGAAAGGCATTTGGCTGCCGCTAATTGTTCCGCCTGGCGAAGCGGGCGATAACGCCGTCAATGGGATGATAGTGGCACGGCTTAAGAGTGGCGTCAGCATCGATGGTGCCAATGCGCAGCTGAAGACGGTAAGTTCGCGGCTCGCAGGAAATTTCAAAGGGTTTCTCACGGGCGGACAATTCCAAGCCACTGGGTTAAAGCGGCGATTAGGCGATCTCGACGACGAGATGCTGGTGCTGATAGGCGCGGTGGGTTTTGTGCTGTTGATTGCGTGTGTAAACGTGAGTGGATTGCTGCTCGCGCGAGGATGGGCACGGCAAAGAGAAGTAGCCATCCGTGAGGCGCTCGGTGCTTCACGCCTGCGCATTATTCGTCAGTTCTTAACAGAGAGCGTGCTTCTCGCATTCGCAGGCGGAGCGATTGGACTGCTGTTTTCGTTTTGGGGTGTGCACGTTCTGCGAACGATGACGCCGCCGGGAATGCAGGAGTCCGGACACTTTCAAATGGATTCCCATGTTCTTTGGTTTACGACGGGTGTCTCGCTGCTGGCGGGCATTTTGTTTGGGTTGGCCCCTGCGATGCAGGCGTCCGCGCGACGAATCGGCGTCACGCTGAAGGAAAATATGGGTGGCTCACAGGGGGGCTATTCGGCTCGTCGGACAAGGAAAATGCGGAGCGGCCTCGCCGTATTTGAGATCGCGATGGCAGTGGTGCTTGTGATCGGCGCGACGCTGGCGGCGCGAAGTCTTTCAAAGCTGATGGGCGTGCGCTTGGGGTTTCGAACGGACCACATCATTACGATGAGAGCCAACTTCAGTAAGCACGCCTGCGAATCGGCAAAAAGCGGCGATGGCGTAAGCTGTTGGGTGGACATCAGCGGAGCGCTCGCGAACATGCGTCGTATTACAAGCGTGCAAAGCGCCGCAGCGGCATCGACTCTGCCGATCTCGACCTGGGCGGTGGCACCGAACGTGAAGATCGATGGGCAAGGGAAGGAATTATCGCTAAACAATGGCGATGTGATCGCCGACCGAATCGCGTCGCCTGATTATTTTCGTACGCTCGGCATCCGACTGTTGAGCGGACGGGAATTTCTTGAGAGCGACAGCGCCGAGGCGAACCGCGTGGCGGTTGTGGACGATACGTTTGCGCGGAGATATCTTGGAAATGAAGCGCTCGGGCAGAGGATCAGCTATCGAAAGGGTGCGAAGGGCAATCCCGAGTGGATGCAGGTCGTCGGAGTAGTCAGCGCGGTACATGATCTTCAGGCAAAGCAGCCGCCGAGACCTGAAATTTACATTCCGTTTGCGCAAGCCGATGTTTTTCAGGGCGCGAACTTCATTGTGCGTACATCGGAGAATCCTGCGGCGATGACATCGGCTCTTAAAGACGCAATTTGGGCGTTGGATAAAGAAACGCCGATCACTGCCGTGTGGACGATGGACCAGATTGTGACCAACTCGCTGGCCGCGCCGAGGTATCAGACGATATTACTGGCGGCATTTGGCGGATTGGGATTGTTGCTGGCGATGGTTGGGATTTATGGCGTCATTTCATATGGCGTGAGCCAGAGGACGCACGAGATCGGGGTGCGAATGGCACTCGGGGCACATCGCGGCAACATACTCGCAATGGTGATTTGGGAAGGAATGCTGATCGCCTTCATGGGAATTGCGGCGGGAGTTCTGGGAGCGATTGGGTTGGGGCGCTTCCTGCAGAGTTTGCTATTTGAGATTAAGCCGACCGATCCTGCGACATTCGTTGGAGTGGCT
>DATEGW010000101.1:0-22685 GCA_035279845.1 Candidatus Acidiferrales bacterium
CGAACGCCGGCGTTGTCGTCGACGACCAAGACAGAAGTAACTGGACCGGGCATTTGCCTTGAGTCTCCCTCCTCCTTCTGGGACAGAAGGCGCGTACTCCGGGTTGGGCATCTGTAGACTATCCTACATTCCAAGTGAGGCCCTATCAGGGTTTTCCTGTAGCGTCGTTCTGTGGGTACTACGAGTGAACGACGCCGGAGTGATGTTGAGCGGGCGCCGAAAAAGCCATCTACGATTGGAGGAAGAAGTGGTGACGAGTGTGGGCAAGCGTCTCAGGAAACGGGAACGCCAGAAAGGCCTTTGAGTTTCTCACGCGCATGACTTACGGCGGCGATGGCATTCTCCAAAAAACTCAAGGCTTCGGATATGCGTCCCCGCTCAACATCATCGTGAGTAGAATCGTGCACGTTCCGCAACTTCGTTTCAACCTCGCGTAGGCTTTCCGCGCAAGTTTTAAGCGGTTCTTTCATCGATACAGGCTGCGCTCCGGCCGAATGAAAGTCCATCCTACAGTCGATGGAGAGATCAATGAGGATTAACACTGCAAGGGGCGCTGGGAGAACTTTAGGGCCCGCGGGAAACAAAGATGCGCTCTCGATGTGACGTATCAGGGGCTTAGCCGGTTTTTCGGTGGGGTTTTCACCGCAGTTGTAGGACTACCTACACTGCTGCTCTCGCGATGCGTCGGTGACAAGCCGGATAGTTACACCCGGCGGAACGCGCGGAAATGGCGTGGATGCTTGACCTCGCCGACGGCGTGCTGATTGTGGACGATGCAAAAAGTGTGCGATCCGCATTGCGCGATTTTTTGGAACGCGTTGCAAGCATAAACGTCTGCGGCGAAGCTGCCGGCGGCACTGAAGCAATTGAGAAGGCCAAACAGTTACATCCGGGACTAATCGTAATGGATGTTGTGATGCCGGATATGAACGGAATCGAGGCCGCTTCGGTAATCAGACAGAACGGATCGCAAGCGCACATCATTGTGTTCACGCTGTATGCCGACATGGTGGGACCGACGATTGCAAAGGCGGCCGGGATAGACGAAGTTGTGTCCAAAGCCGAGGGCGCAGCGGCTTTGATGGATGCGATTGTGCGTATTGTTACAGAAGCTGGCGGCCATCTGAACTAGCCGTCTGCATATGCGCGATTACCATGCGATCGCGGGATGGCGTTTGTCGGCGCAGGTGTGCGAACATCTTGGGATTCTCCTCACCGAGCGGCCATTACATGGGTCCGCCACTCTCTGCCGGGAATAGAGAGGCGGCAATCATGGTGTGGCCTGATACGGAGGGGACGCCTCCCAGTTTTCCCGTCGTTTGTATCGGCGGCTCCGCAGGAAGTCTTGCAGCGTATGTCGACATCTTAAGGCACTTCCCGGTGGGCGCGGGATTCGCCGTCGTTATCGTTTCTCATCGATCGACAGAAAACTCCGGTTTGCTGTTGAAGCTGCTGGCCAAAGCCACGCGCATGGAAATTGTGGAGGTGACTGATGGGATGCTTCTGGAGGCCGGGCGAATCTTTTTATCGCCGCCCCATAGAGAGATAACCACGGACGGCCTTGTTCTGAAACTCGCCACAGGCTTCACTGGACACGATGGCTGGCCAACGCTGATCAGCGATTTCATGCTTTCGATGGCGAATATGTGCACCGATCGCGCGATTGCTATCATCGTTTCGGGAATGGGCTTCGATGGGAGCTCCGCGTTACTTGCGATCAAAGAGGCAGGTGGCTGGACATTTGCGCAATCTGACGCGGATTATATGTCCATGCCGCAAGCGGCAATCGATACGAAGAAGATCGATTTCATATTGAGCGCGGATGAGATTGGCGAGCGTTTGGCTTCGCTGGATGCCCATCTGCAATAGATTCTCAGTTTAGTTGAGGGATTTCGCCGCGTCGTGAGTAGTGTCCACGTGAGCGACGCGCCGACCGCTGGACCACACGAAATATTTCCCCGGCTTCTGCCACGCCATTACAACCATGTGCGATTTCGCGTCCGGTAAAGCCGGTACGGAGACGATCCAGGCGATGCTGCCGTCTGCGAATTCGCGGAAGATATCGAATTTGCTTTGCCTAAACATGGCCCTCTGGCCCTTGTAGAGAGCCTGACAGCGCGCGGTTTTGTGGCCAATCCGCGAAAAACGCCAATGCTGGAAATTTGATTACGTAGGGTGGAGATCAGTCGAGATAGGGGTTTGCGGAGAAGAGGCGCGGGGAGCCTCTCCCGGCGGGCCGGATGCCACAAAGGCAAATTCCAAAATTAAACGCAAAGACGCTAAAGGCAGGGTGACCGAGCCAAATTCGATAGCGAAAAACAAAAACGCCCGCCCAAAAGGCGGCCGCTACGAAAAAAAACG
The DNA here is from genome assembly GCA_035279845.1 of Candidatus Acidiferrales bacterium. Classification (GTDB taxonomy): domain Bacteria; phylum Acidobacteriota; class Terriglobia; order Acidiferrales; family UBA7541; genus Palsa-295. The sequence goes on from DATEGW010000101.1 coordinate 2,362, forward strand.
GCGGAATGCAAATGCACAAACAGGAGTGGCTGTGCCACGCGTTTACGAGCCAGTGGAGGAGTAGTGGCGGGTGCCGGCGTTCCAGAGGAGGATGGCGAAGACGAAGAAGGCGACGGCGACGACGGGAACGAGCGGCGCGTATTCGGGCGTTACGGTGCGGCCTAGCAGGCGAACGCTGGGGTAATACGATGCGAGGCCGAAGGGGATGATCCAGCAGAGGAAGAATTGAACGACGCCGCTGTAAATTGAAAGCGGATAGCGGCCGAAGGCGATCACGTTCCACACGGGCGGATGAACGCCGATGCGGTCCTCCCACCAGAAGGCGACGGTGGTGAGGATGAGGAATACGGACACGTAGAGGAGTCCGGCGCAGCAGCCGAAAAAGACGAAGAGGCCCACTTTAGAGAGCGTCCAGACGACGTGGAGATGAATGCTGGCGTAGGCGACGCAAAAAATGCCGGTGGCGATTTCCTGCACAGACTCGATGCGAAACGTCTCAAACAGCACCTGGAATAGGGAAGAGACGGGCCGCAGCAGCACGCGGTCAAATTTGCCTTCGATGATGTATGTGTTGCCGAAGTCGTAGAGATTGAGGCTGATGATGTTGAAGATGCCGTAGGGAATGAGCGAAAAGCCGTAGAGGAAGAGAATTTCTTCGAAGCGCCAGCCGGCGAGCTGCGACGTTTTCTGAAAGAGGACGACGACGAAAAGCAGCGCGAAAATCGTGGCGGCAAAGCTTGTGAGCAGGCTGATGATGAAGTCGCCGCGATAGCTGACGCGAACGATTGCGTACTGCGTGAAGTAGTCATATAAGAGCAGCGCGTGGCGTTTGACGCCCGCGGCGAGCACTTGTGAGGATTTGGAGGACTTCACCGTCATGCGTTCCTCTTAGGAGACTGAAACATTTATTTTGCCGCCTCCGGCTGGGCGTGGACGTCGATCAGCGATTTGGCGTGGCGCATCGTCGCCGATGGCCAATCGGAAAACCCCATACCACGCCAGAACGCAGACTCTCGCGACCCTCAGTGGCTAAACCCCATTGTAAATGGTGGCATATGTCGGAGCCCTTCGTCGCCTCAGGGCAGGCTAAAGCTCCGGCCCCTAAAAACTCTTGCCTTCTTAGCCAACGGCAAAAATCGAGCCATGCCGGCTCGCAAATCGTTCTATGGAGTCGGCCGGAGGCTGCAAAAAAAAAACAAAGCAAACCTATCCCGGCGTTTCACGCGGAGCCTAGCCGCCGTGAATTGTGATCTTGCGCGAGGCGCGATTCCACCAGAGATGCGCGAGCAGCATTAGCGCGATCACCCAAAACCATTGGATGCCGAGCGCGCGCAGGGCCGCGGCACCGTCGAGTTTGCCGAGATAAATTTGCAGCGGCGTATAAGCGATATGCTCAAACGGTAGCCACGCGAGCAGGATGCGAATTTTGTCCGGGAAAAATGCCATCGGAATCAGCAGGCCGGAGAGCAATTCGATGAGCCAGTATTTGGCGCGAATCAGCGCGAGGATCGACTTCAGCGGGATGGCGCAGGTGCCGATCATGAAGTTGATCGCGCCCATGAGAAAGAAGCTGCCGACGACGCCGATGGAGAAAAGGAAAAAGTCCGTGCGGGAGGCCGGGCCTTGCACAGGGAAGATGAACGCGACGACAAGCGCTACCGGCAACGTGAGCAGGCCGAGGCGAAATGCCGATTCGCCCATCGCGCGAAAAAGCCACATCCACTGGATTGAGACGGGCTTGAGGAAGTCCATCGCGATCTTGCCTTCGATGACTTCGTAGGCGATTTCCTGGTCGATCGTGTTCCAGTAAAACGAGCGCATGATCCAGCCGACGCTGACGTAAGTGATCATCTGCGTGAGTGTGTAGCCCGCGATGGTGGGCGTGGAGCGGAAGACGGCGGTCCAGATGAAGTAGTAGACCGTGACGTTCAGGAAATACGTGATGATGCCTGTGAAGTAGCGTAGGCGGAAGGCGAGAATGTTGACGAAGCCGACGCGGGAAAATTCGGCGTAGGGCGCGAGGGCTTCGAGGAGTTCGCTCACGCGCGAGCCGCGGATGCGGCGGACTGGAACGCGGCTTTGAGGCGAGCGGGCGTGAATGGGATTTCGCAAATGCGGACTCCGGTGGCGTCGAAGATGGCGTTGCCGAGGGCGGAGCCGGACAGAGTGATGGCGAGTTCGCCGGCGCCGTCGGCACGTTCGCCAGGATTATTGACGAGGACCACGTCAATCTGCGGAATCGCGAAGCCGAGCGGCAGCGAATGGTACGTGCGCCAATCGACGGAGGTGACCTTCTGCTCGTCCCAGGTGACCTCTTCGCCGAGCGCGCGGCTGACGCCCTGGAGTGCGCCGCCTTCGGACTGATTTTTCAGGCCGTCGGGATTGGAGATCGGCCCGCAATCGACGGCGACGACGATGCGTTTTACATTGACGAAGCCCATGGACATGTTGACTTCTGCTTCGATCACCATGGCGGAGTAGCCGTTGGCTCCTTCGTATGCGACACAGGAAACACCGCGGCCAGTGACGACGCCGCTCGCGTGCTGCGATTTTGGAGATGGACGCGCGTCCCAATTCGCGGCTTTGGCGGCGGCCTGCAACACGGCGGCGACGCGTTGGTTGGAGAGATATTTCAGGCGCAAGGCGACGGGATCGGCTTTGATGTGCGCGGCGATTTCGTCCATGAAGGATTCGTGAGCGAAAGTATTTTGCAAGCGCGCGGGAGAACGCAGCGGGCCGGTCCAGAAGGGCGAGACGACGTTGTGCGTGAGGACGCGTTCGCTACGGATCGAACCGGCGCCGCCGCAGCGATCTTCGACGCAGCCGGCGACGTAAGAGGGAATCGCGTTGCTGCCGTTGTTGAAGCCGCGCGGTTGCGATGGCGGATTCTGCGCGCGAAACGGCTGCGGCTCGAAGCCCGCGAGAAATCCGGTGATGACATTGCCCGGACGTTCAGCGCCGGGGCGGCTGCCGAGAACGGGCGACCACGTTTCGTGATCCCATGCGACGATATTGCCCTTTGCGTCGAGGCCCGCGCGGCAATCGAGAACGTACGCGTAGCCGTAATTTTCCCAGGCCATTTCATCTTTGCGCGAAAGCTGCACGCGGACGGGTTTGCCGACGGCTTGCGAAAGGAGCGCGGCGTCGTAAGAAACGGTGTCCGCGCCGTTGTGGCCATAGCATCCGGCGCCGCGCGTGAAGATCACGTGCACGTCTTCGGGATTCATGCCGAGAAGAATCGCAGCGGAGCCGCGCTGTTGCCAGACGCCTTGCGTGGCGGACCAGATCGTCGCTTTGCCGTTGGAGACGTCCGCGACCGCGCACGAACTGCCCATCGAGCCGTGCATCTGGAATGGGTGAAAGTACGTGGCTTTTAATATGGTCGCGGCTGAGGCGAGTGTCTGATCCACGTCGCCGGAGTTGATGAGGAATGCGTCGCGCGAGGGCGATTGCTTGCGAAGGTGATCGTAATATTCAGATTGCTTCGTGAGGCCGGAACCCGCGCTCCAATTCACTTTTAATTTGTTGGCGGCTTGGATCGCTTGCCACGGTTTTTCGGCGACGACTCCGACAAAATTCTTTTTTACGACGACCGTCACGAGACCGGGCATTCCGGCTACGGAAGATTCGTCAATGCTGAGGACGGTTGCGCCGACGGTGGGCGGGCGAACGACTTTGCCGTGAAGCATGCCGGGTACTTTTACGTTGTGCACAAATTCGAAGGTGCCGAACGCGAGCGCGGGAATATCGACACGGGGGATTGGTTTGCCGAGGACCGTCCATTCGCTGAATGGCTTGCGCGGGGCGTTCGGGTCGAGCGTGAGGCTGAATTTTTTGCCGCCGACCAGTTCGCCGTATGCGACTTTGCGTGCAGGATTGCTCGTGACTACGACGGCACCGTCGCGCGCGGTGAGTTGCGCAGCCGGGACACCGAGATGTTGCGAAGCGAGTTGGATGAGCGCCTGGCGGGCTGTTGCGGCGGCTTGTGCGAGATTCGCGTGATTGAAATTCGTCGGATGCGACTGGCTGCCGGATGTGTAGCCCTCGTCGGGAGTGCGCGCGGTGTCGGCGGCGATCATCGTGACGTCAGCGAAAGGCACGCAGAGTTCTTCGGCGACGAGCTGCGTCTGCGCAGTGACGATGCCCTGTCCAAGCTCCTGTTTGCCGGTGTAGCCGGTCACTTTGCCGTCCGACGCGACGGAAATCCACGAGTCCACTTGGTTGGGAGCAGGCGAACCGCCCGTTTCGCCGACGCCGAACTGCGCGAGAACCGGGTCGAGGTTCGACGCGGCAGTAAAACAACAGAAGCCGACGGTCAGCGCACCGGACGCTTTCAGAAAACCGCGGCGGGAAAGCGTGGCACGTTCGAAGGCCTGGCGGGCGTCGCGCGTCATTGAGACGTCGGCGACAGCGTCTTGCGATTTTGCGGAGTTGCTCATGGCGCCATTTCCTTGGCGGCTTTTTGGATGGCGCGATACATTCGCACATGCACGAAGCAGCGGCAGAGCACATTTGAGAGGGCTTGCTGGAGCTGCGCGTCGGTCGGCTTCGGGTTTTTGTCGAGAAATGCTTTTGCCGTCATGATCACGGCGTTGAGGCAAAAGCCGCATTGCGCGGCCTGTTCGTCGATGAAGGCTTGTTGCAGGGGATGCGGCTTGTCCGGCGTACCGATTCCCTCAAGCGTGGTGATTTCGGCGCTGCCTACGGTCTGCAACGGCGTAACGCAGGAGCGAACGGCCTGGCCATTGATAATCACAGTGCAGGAGCCGCATTGACCGAGGCCGCAGCCGAATTTCGGGCCGCGCAGATTAAGGTCGTCGCTCAGGGCGTAGAGAAGGGGAGTGGCCGGGTCGAGATCGACCGTGTGAGTGGCGCCGTTGACTTTTAAAGTGATCGCAGCCACAACACAGCAAAGGTAGTGCGGAATTCGAGGCGCGTCAAGCTGCGGGAAACCTCTAAGTATTTGCGAGCGTCTTACGAACGGCTCTGATTAATGCGCGGTAGACACCGCGGCCGGCGTCAGTTCTTCATTTAGTTTTCATATTTGCGATTCAAGATACTCGCCGTCGCGATGCAAAGCTTACCGCCCCGCCGCCCGGAATCTCGCCGTAGTCGCGGAAGGAACGAGATGAGAGTCAAATGGATGAACTGGAAGTTTGTCCGAATTGCCGCCGCCTTTTCGCTCGCGGCAATTGCGGTGCTTGCGGCGGCTGCAGACAACTCTACGCCGCCATCGCATCTTTATATGGCTCATTACGACAATGTAATGGGCACGTCGTTAGACATGAAGATGCTTGCTGGAAATGAAAACGAAGCAGGCAGAGCCGAATCCGCAGCTCTCGCTGAAATCGATCGCGAATCGAAAATCCTCAGCTCCTGGGACCCCAACAGTGAGTTCGGCAAATGGTTCCGGACGCAGAATCAGCCTATTCGCGTTTCACCTGAACTCTTCGGGGTGTTAAGTCTTTTTGATCGATGGCGCGCACGAACAGGAGGCGCACTTGATCCCGCTGCGGAGGCGATCACTCGCATCTGGCAGAAAGCTGCGGCCGAAAATCGCACGCCGACGCAGGCGGAGTCGGATGCGGCCGTTGCCGCCGTGCGTGAACAACACTGGAAACTTGATGCGGCGAATCACACGGCCACGCACACCAGTCGCACGCCGCTCGCCATGAATTCCTTCGTGAAGAGCTACATCATTGGCCATTCGGTGGATGCGGCAATGCGCGTGGATGGCGTGAGCGGCGTAGAGATCAATGTCGGAGGCGACCTGGTTATTCGAGGAAAATGGTCTGATAAAGTCGATATTGCCAATCCGCGTGCCGATGCGGATAATGCCACGCCTATCGAACGACTTTCAATCGAGAATCGCGCTGTGGCAACGAGCGGCGATTATCGACGTGGCGTCGAAATCAACGGGCGCCATTATTCGCATATCGTCGATCCACGAACCGGCCAACCTTCCGAGCAGGTGATCAGCTCGACGGTGATTTCCGAGAATCCGTCCACGGCCGGCGCACTGGCGACTGCTTTCTCCGTGATGGCACCCGAGCAGAGCAAACACCTTGCCGCATCGATACCGGGCGTCGAATACATGCTGATCGAACGCGACGGTACCATCGTGCGGAGCCTAGGATGGACAGCGCTCGAGCTTCCCGACGCCCATTCTACTTTTGCACGGGACCAGAGAGAGGCGGTTCTCGATCGAGTCTCCGGGCCTGCGAGACTGGCTGAGTGGAACACGAATTACAAGCTCACTATAGGAATGCAGCTGACGCTTTTCCAGCAATTTCGAGTTCGGCGGCCATATGTTGCCGTTTGGGTCGTCGATGCCAGTGACGGAAAGCCTGTCCGGACACTCGCGGTCTGGTTCGAGAAACCGCGATACCTGCACGAGTTGAGCGAATGGTTCGGCACGGTGTATGCAAGCAATCAACAGTTGGGCAATCACCTGCTCGATACGATTTCGAGCGCCACGCGCCCGCCGGGCTCTTACACATTTGAATGGGATGGGAAGGACGATTCGGGAAAACTCGTGCCGTCAGGAAAATATATCGTCTACATCGAAGCGGCCCGGGAGCATGGAACGCATCAGCTAATCAAACAGGAGATGGACTTTACCGGTACGCCGCAACATATCAATCTCCGCGGCGGTATGGAAATCTCTTCGGCATACCTTGACTACCACAAAGACAATTAGCCCGGCTCATAACGACCATCCGCATCACGCAAAGCGCGTGCGCAAAAAGCCCATATTGAAGGCAAGATTCGCGTCGTTTGCGCGCTGGCTGCATACGTATCTCTCGATGTTCGCGTTTCTCATCCTGTTTTTCTTTGCGGTCACCGGTTTCACGTTAAATCACGCCCAGTGGTTCGATTCGCAACAGAAGGTCGCGCAGCGTGACGGCACGCTCGATTCATCGTGGCTAAGAGGGACGGTCAATCAAGCAGCGATTGCGCAATATTTTCGCAAGCAGGGAATTAAGGGAACGCCCGAAGACTTCAATGCAGACGATTCGCAGTGCGAGCTTTCGTTCAAGGGCCCTGGATACGAAGCGGACGTGAATATCAATCGGGCGACCGGCAAATATCAGCTTACGGAAACGCGCGCAGGTTTCGTTGGCGTTCTCAACGACTTGCATAAGGGCCGCGATACCGGCGCGAAATGGTCCGCAGTGATTGACATCACCGCCATCGGTATGACGCTCGTCTCGCTTACCGGCATTACGCTGATCTTTTTCCTTACGAAGCGCCGCATGTATGGATTGATGTCGGTTGTAATCGGCGCCGCAATCTGCTTCATCGCCTACCTACTCTTTGTGCCGTAAAAGCGGTTCCGCAGCCAGATTAGGTGATAATTTTGGGATAAAGCGCGGTGGCGATGCCTGCAAGAATGACGCATGTTGCGAAGAGGGCGTGTCCTGCCGCTATTTTTCCGCAAGCTGTGAGAGCAGCTTCACTCATATATGCGAAACTCAAACGGGAATTTCAAGGGAGGCTTGGCCGGCGTAAATGCGCTTGACGATTTCCTCGATCGATTCGTCTTCGATGAGGAGGTCGCGCACCTCGACCGCCGCCAATATCTCCCGTATTAGATCTGCCGTAGCGATCTGTGTGCGATCAAACCGAATCCGATGGGTCAACTGATCCACCGTCTCGATTTCGCAACCATCGCGCCCAAGCGCGGCGATCCGGGGTGCATGCGCGCCATCCTTCAGGATGAATTTTACTTTCTTAGTGCGCAGCAGGCGGTGTTTCAAATCTGCAAGCAGGCCGTCATATAAGACGCGCCCGTGATCGATGATCATGATTCGAGGGCAGAGCTCTTCGATATCGTCCAAATCGTGCGTGGTGAGTAGCACAGTCGTATTGAATTCCCGATTGATGGCACGAAGCAGCTTGCGAATGTGATCCTTCGCGACCACATCGAGCCCGATGGTCGGCTCATCCAAAAAGAGCAGCGGGGGATTGTGCAGCATGGCCGCAGCCAGGTCGCAGCGCATGCGTTCGCCCAGCGAGAGCTTGCGCACCGGCGTATGAAGGTAATCGTTGATTCCAAGCAGTTCGTTAAACCGCTCCATGCGTTCTTCAAACAGTCGCTGTGGCACGTCGTAAATTCGCCGCAAGAGCTTGAACGATTCCACGACCGCAATATCCCACCAGAGCTGTGTGCGCTGCCCAAAAACGACGCCGATGGTCTTTACATACTGCCGCCGCTGCTTGTGCGGGACAAAACCGTTTACGTGGATTTCGCCGCTCGTCGGTACGAGGATGCCGGAGATCATTTTGATGGTAGTGGATTTTCCGGCACCGTTCGGTCCGATATAGCCGACCATTTCACCGCGATCGATGGTAAAGCTGACGCGGTCCACGGCGGCGACGGTGCGGTAATCGCGGACAAACAGGTTCTGGATCGATCCCCAGAGGCCCTCTCGCCGGTGAAAGCTGCGGAAGTGCTTGCTTAGCTCATGGAGATGGATAAGGGGTTCGGCAGCCATGTGTGGTAGTGGAATTTTAGCACTGCAATGAAAGCAGCGGTGTGTGCCTCTATTCGCCTACGATCTTTACAACAATGCGCCGCGGCCGCAGCCCATCGAACTCGACGAAGAGCACAGCCTGCTCCGGTCCGAGATCGAGCCGGCCCTCCGTAAACGGCACAATTGCTTGATGACTGAGTAACAAGCTTTGAAAGTGGACGTTCGCGGCGCCCTCAAATCGGGCTTCGTGCCGATAGTTTTCGTTTGTGGGGGAGACTTCGGTCAGCCAGTCGAAAAGATCGGCCAGCAGTCGCGGTTCATCCTGCGTGACGATAATGGCCGTGTTTGAATGCAGCGACGAGACAACCATAATGCCTTCGCGCAGCCCACTCTTCTCGGAGGCTGCTTTGACCTGTGTTGTGATGTTGAAGACCTCGCGTTGTTTTTGCGATTGCAGCGCGAACTGTTCGTTGTAGATTTTCATAGGGCGGCAGGGTCATATTGTAGTGGAACTGGGGATGTGGCGGGCCGCCGTATCGTGAAGTTGTGCGTCAGCCGTGCGTGAAGTTATGCATCAAGTTTGCATCCCGGGAACCTTGGAAAGCATCTTCAGAAATATAAGCATCACAATATAGGAGTTTTACGAATTTAGGGTGTTTCAAGCGGCGCACGCGATGTGGGTCTGCTAGAATTTTATTATTCGGCGCAGTTTAGCGCGTGCAAGGCAACGCGTCGGTTGGGGATAACGGCCACGACTAAAAAGCAAAAATCGATTATAGCGGTGGTCGGGGCGATCGCAGTCGCGCTCGTCTTAGTGGGGGTCAGCCGGCGCCCGCCTCCTGCCGTTCCGATCGTTCAGCTAAGCCGCCAGAACGTAAGCCAGACCATCTCCAGCAACGGAACAATTCAGCCAATCGATCCTTTCATTGCGCGGGCGCAGTTTCCGACGTTCGTATCGAAGGTTGCCGCTGTCGCAGGCCAGGCGGTTCACCGTGGTCAACTGATCCTCACGTTGGACGCATCGGATATAAAGTCGCAGCTCGCGCAAACGCGCGCCGACCTGATCGCTTCGCAGACGAGCTTGCGCAATGCCAAATCCGGCGGCGCTCCCGCCGATGTGGCGCAACTGCAGAGCGATCTCGCGCAGGCGCAGGCGGACGTCGCCAGCCTCGAACGGTCGCAAAAATCGTTGGAGTCACTACTTGCAACCCAGGCTGCGACGAAAGACGAAGTCGCAAAGAATGCGACGGATCTGGCGAAAGCGCAGGCGCGGCTGCAATCCATCGAGGCTCGTCAGTCCGCGATGAAACAGAATGCGTCGGTGGACGCGGAACAGGCTGAGTTGCGCGTCAATCAGGACCAGGAAGCGATCCGTTCTCTCGAAGACAAACTCAGTTCGGCGACCGTGATGTCAACTACCAATGGCACGCTCTACTCGCTGCCGGTTCATACGGGAGATTACGTGAAGGTGGGCGACGAATTGGCGGACATGGCGGATCTGCATAAAGTGCGCGTTCTCGTCTATGTGGACGAGCCCGATATGGGAATGCTCGCGCCCGGTCAAACCGTGCAAGTTACGTGGGATGCTCTTCCAGGCCGGATGTGGACAGGCCAGACGGAGCAGGTGCCGAAGCAAGTCGTGCCGCATGGCATGCGCAGTGTCGCTGAATTGTTCTGCTCAGTGGACAACGGCAAGCTTGAGTTGCTCCCTAATACGAACGTGGACGTGAAGATTCTGGTTCGCGAGAGCAAAAACGCCCTCGTGGTGCCGCGCGGTGCGGTTCGCGACGACAATGGGCAACGCTACGTTTACGTGTTCAACGATGGAGCCGTCAAGCGCCGCAATGTAGTTCTCGGCGTTTCCAACGCTTCCAACTACGAGGTGCTTTCCGGTCTTTCAGACGGCGATCGCGTAGCCGTGCCGCAAGACCGCACTCTGCACGATGGGATGAACGTTCGTCCGGCGGGGGAAAGTTAAGGATGGCGCGGGAACTACGGGCGATAATTCTAGCGATGGCAGCTCTGCTGTGCTTTTCGCTTGTGGCGCGGGCAGCGGCGGCGGATTCCGCGGCGGCCACCGCTGCAGAGCGCAAGGTGAATTCAGGGGATTACCGCGGCGCGATTTCCACTTTGCAATCGGCAGTCTCGCAGAATCCTTCGGATCCCGCGGCCTATTACTGGATGGGTCGCGGTTTTTACGAGCTTCGCGATTACGACAACGCGATTTCGGCGTTGCAAAAGGCCGTCGCACTCGCCCCCAAAAACTCGGATTACCATCACTGGCTTGGCCGTGCGTATGGCGGAAAAGCCGATCGTGAGCACAGCTTTTTTGTCGCAAAGAAAGTGAAGGGGGAATTTCAGGCCGCGATCCGGCTTGATCCCTCGAACATCGCTGCACGCAGGGACCTGGAAGACTACTGCATCGGCGCTCCATGGATCGTCGGCGGGAGCAAGGACGAGGCGCTGGCGCAGGTAGATGCGATTGCCGCTATCGATCCGGTGGAGGGGCACGTCGCAAGGGCGATTTATTACAATGAGGCGCTAAAAAAGCCCGATCAGGCCGCCGCTGAATACCACGCGGTGATCGAATCGAAATCCGCCAGCATCGAACCCTATTTGCAGGCCGCGAATTTTTTCATCAATCACAATGAACCCGCGAATGTGCTTGCTGCGGTAAATGCTGCCACAGCCGTAGCCGCCAACGACGCGCGGCTGGATTTCTATCGCGGCGTGCTTGGTGTCCTTAACAGGACGGACGCGGCGAGCGCCGAACGATACTTGAAGTCCTACGTTGCCAGCACGCCGGATCGCAGCAGTTGGCCCACGCACGCATTAGGCCGCGTTTGGCTCGGCAGACTTTACGAAAGCATGGGCAAACCGGGCATCGCAGCGGAACAGTATCGAGCGGCTCTTCAACTTGATCCCGGCCGCAAAGATGCTAGCGAGCGGCTCAATAAACTGGAAAAGTCGCAATGACGCTTCGTGTCTGGAACGGGCGACTGGCCCTGCTCGCCGCGGGACTTCTCGCAGCTTTTGCCTTTACGTCCGGATCTACCGCTTTGCGCGCGCAGCAAACACAGACGCAAACGCTGTCGAGTCAGGCCCAGGCCACAGAGAGTTCCAGCACGCTTTCGCTGAAACAGGCCGTGACGCTCGCCCAACAGAACAGCGCCGATCTAAAGCTCGCGCGCATGCAATACAACGTGGCGCGCAGCGAAGTGAACGTCGACCGCGCAGCATTCCATCCTAATCTCTACACGGGCGCCGGATACGCGTACACATATGGGTTTCCGTCGCTCGGAAACGGAAACGCACCTGCCGTTTTTCAGCTCGATTACAACCAGAGCGTTTTCGATCCCGAAACAAGAGCTCAGCAGCATGCCGCCGAAGAGCGCGCCAAGAGTTTGCTGCTTGAGGTCGAACGGACGCAGAGCGATGTAATCGCGCGCACGGCTACGGCGTATCTTGAGCTGGCGGAAGTTCGCCACTCGCTTCAACTGCTGGGCACCGAACAGACAAGCGCGGAAAAAGTGATCGACATTACCAATCAGCGCATTGCCGCGAATCAGGAGCTTCCCATCGAAGCCACTCGCGCGCAGCTCGCATTGGCAGAGGTGCACGAGCGGATGGTGAGGCTTCAGGGCCGCGATGAGGTATTGAGCGGGCAAATACGGGATTTGACTGGCCTCCCGGACACGGCACCCCTCGAGATTTCCGATCAGGACCAGACGTCGTTCGCGGCGGATATAGCGCAGCAATCGGACAATGAGATTGTCAGCTTGGCTTTGCAGAACGACAAGACGATTGCCGAGGCCGAACACGACCGTGTGGCGAAAGCGGACCTGCTCCGCGGCGCGAAGCTCAGTTATTTCCCAACGGTCGCCCTCGTCGGCCAATACAGCGTTCTGAGCAAATACAACAATTACGATCAGTACTACGCGCATTTTCAACGGAACAATCTGAATGCAGGCATTCAGATTACGATTCCCATTTTCGCCGCGAGGACTTCGGCAACCGTTGCGTTCGCAAAAAGCGAACTGGCCGCCTCTGAAGCGACTCTCGTAACGAAGCGCCAGCAGGTCCGCAGCGGCGTGGAGCAGCAGCAGCAGAATCTCCGCGAGATCGAGGCTAGCCGCGACGTTGCCAATTGGGCTCTCAAGCTCGCCCAGCAAACACTTGAGCTTCAGCAATCGAAGCTCCAGCAGGGGCAGGCGACGTTGGGCGATGTGGAACAGGCTCAACTCGATGAAAGCGAAAAGTTTGTGGAATTTTTGGACGCCAATTTCGCTCAGCAGAAGGCGCAAATCTCGCTTTTGCAGGCTACAGGGCAGCTAGCCAAAGTTTTCCCGTAAACTACATGAAAAGCTTGGCTTTGGTCGCATACCTGTTTCAAGTACAATCGGAAAGTTACCGTCAAGCTCGAACTCCTGAGGGGGACTACGCTAAATGCCGTCTCTGATGAAGACGCTTCTGTTGAATCCACCAAGCTTTGAAAAATTCGATGGAGGCGCTTCATCCCGCTGGCCCGCGACCCGCGAAATCGAATCCTACTGGTATCCCGTTTGGCTCGCCTACGCGGCCGGAATGCTTCCGGGAAGCCGCCTTTTGGACGCGCCTCCGCATCACATCACGCCCGCGCAAGTGATCGAGACTGCGGCAGATTACGAGTTCGTCGTGCTGTTTACGTCTACCGTCGGTTTCTATAGCGACCTTCGCATGGCGCGAGCCATGAAAGAACGCAAACCGAGCCTGAAGATTGCGTTCGTCGGCCCGCATGTGCAGATCAAACCTGCGGAGAGCCTTCTCTCCAGCCCGGATATCGATTTTGTCGTTCGCGGCGAATTTGATCATGCCGTCGTCGAGTATGCCGAGGGGAAGCCGCTTTCGGAGATTCGCAACGCCAGCTATGTGAAAGATGGCCAGGTCGTTCACAATGATTCGCGTCCACTGCTTCAGACGGCCGAGCTTGACGCGCTTCCGTTTGCCACCGACACATACAAAAAAGATCTCACGATCGAAAATTACAACGTGCCATTTCTGCTGCATCCTTTCGTTTCGTTTTATACATCTCGCGGATGTCCCGCGCTCTGTACGTTTTGCCTTTGGCCGCAGACTCTTTCGGGACACGCATGGCGAACGCGCTCAGTGGAGAGCGTCGCCCGGGAGTTCAAGCAGGCGCACAAGATGTTCCCGCAAGCCAAAGAATTTTTCTTCGACGACGATACGTTCAACATCCGCAAAGATCGCGTGCTCGAGCTCTGCAAGGAATTTCAGCCCGTCGGTTTTCAATGGTCGTGCACAGCGCGCTGCCATAGCGATTACGATACATTGAGCGCCATGGCCGATGCCGGATGCCGGTTGATGATCGTCGGGTTTGAATCCGCCGACGCGCAGATATTAAAGACGATCAAAAAGGGCGCTACACCTGATATGGCCCGCAAGTTCGTGAAAAATTGTAAAAAAGTCGGTATTCGCGTTCACGGCGACTTCATCGTCGGCCTGCCCGGCGAAACGAAAGAAACCATCGAAAAAACGATCGATTTCGCCAAGGAACTCGACTGCGAAACAGTCCAGTGCTCCATAGCGCACGCTTATCCCGGCACCGAGCTTTACGAACAGGGAGTTCGCGAAGGCTTTCTCCACGGCGAAGCGATCACCGACGATGGCGGACACCAGTTGCCGCACCTTGAATATCCCGGCCTCACGAAGGAATACATGGTCGAGGCTGTGAACCGCTTTTACGATAGCTACTATTTCCGCCCGAGAGTTGTTTGGCGCATCGTCCGTGACGTTCTTTGGGATTCGAACGAACGCAAGCGCCTTTATCACGAAGCCGTCGATTTTATGCGGCTTCGCGCCGACCGCATAAGAGTCGCCCGGGACCGTGGCGGCGTCCAGAAACGGGCGATGGTTTCGGTGCCTGCTATGCAGTCTGCGGCGGAGGCCAGTACAGCCGGCGAATCGCGTAGCGCATGACCATCCAACCGGCCCGGCGCCTCAAGACGCTTGTGATGATGATCATCATCATCTGTGCGTCTCCTGTGGGATATACCTTCGTCAGCAAAGGAATGAAAGAGATCGTCTGGCAGGGCTGGTCTTTGCCCGACCTCTGGCATTTTTTCGTCGCCGCGTTTATGAATGGGACGATCTGGGCCGGCATAGCCCTGCTGCTCGGCTATTTTGTGGCCTTTCTCGTTGTCCTTTCCTGGGCGGACTACAGTTTCGTGCAGCCGTCTGCCTCGATTTCTTACTTGATCATTGCGCTTCTCGCGCGTTTCTTCTTACACGAGACGGTCACGTGGTTGAGATGGGTCGGCGTGATTATTGTCTGCTCGGGCGTCTTCATCGTCAGCAACACGCACGTAAGGTCTCATGAGGAACATTTCCCGTGATCACGATCGTGATTCTCTACCTCGTAGTTGTCGTGGTGGGCACGATGGGCGAGATGTGCCTTTCGCGGGCCACGAAGACGGTAGGCGAAGTTCACGATTTCCGTCCCCACGCCATTGCGCGCCACGTGATCGCGGTTATGCGCGTGCCCTGGATGTGGCTCGGTATCACCCTGATGGCCGCCGCATTTTTCGCGCTGATGGGAATGCTTTCGATGGCCAATGCCAGTTTCGTATTTCCGGCAACCGCGCTCAACTACGCCGTCGGGGCCGTCGGTGGAAAGTTTTTTCTGAAAGAACGGGTTACGATGCAACGATGGGTCGGCGTGCTCGTCGTGTGCATTGGCGTAGTGCTGGTCGTTCTCGGCAAGGGATAATGCAATGACGCCGTGGACGGCGGTTCGCGACGCGCTCCTGCTCGTTGCTCTCGCGCCCTACGCTTACTACGTCGTGGCCAGCGTCGCCGCTGCGAAGCTGTTTCACCCGCGCACGATTGCTTCTTCTGTTCCTTCAGCCGGTGGAGAATTCGCGCCACCGATCAGCATCCTCAAGCCGATCCGGGGCCTTGATCGCGAAACCTATGAGAATTTCGCAAGCTTTTGCGGGCAGGATTATCCCGAATTTGAAATCCTCTTCTGTGTCTCGGACGAATCAGATCCGGCGATACACGCAATCGAAAAAATCATCGCGGCGTTTCCGCAGCGCTCGATTCGCTTGCTGGTCGGCTCCGAGCCAATCGGCGCCAGCGACAAAGTCAACAAGCTCTGCCGAATGGCTCGCGAAGCACGTCATGAATTGCTCCTTGTCAGTGATAGCGATGTCCGCGTCGAACCCGGTTTTTTGCGATCCGTGGTGGCCCCGCTTGCCGACGCAAAAGTTGGCGGAGTCACGTGGCTTTATCGCGGCCTCACCGACGGTTCCTTTGCCGCCGAGATCGAAGCGATCGGCAATAGTGCAGACTTTGCTCCCGGCGTTCTCGCTGCATGGCTGCTCAACGGGAAAAAGCTCGACTTCATGCTCGGCGCCGTTATGGCCACCACAAAAAAACATCTCGCGGCTATCGGAGGCTTTGAATCGTTCGCTGACTATTTTTGCGATGATTACGAACTCGGGAATCGTCTGGCCGCTCGGGGTCTTCGCGTCGTACTTTCAGCCACGTCCGTTTCGATCGTCTATCCACAGCAGACTCTGGCGGCAGCTTTTCGTCATCAACTTCGCTGGAATCTCAGCATCCGTTTTTCGCGCCCCTGGGGCCATGCAGGACTGATCTTTTCGCAAGGCCTTTTCTGGACCATCCTCGGCATATGTCTTGCGCCCGGCTGGTATGCGCTTATCTACCCGGCAGCGTACGCGCTTTTTCGTACGGACGCAGCTCTCAGCGTGGGTGCGCGCGGCATGGGCGATCAGCTTATTCGTCGCAAAGGGTGGTTGCTGCCCATTCGCGATGCATTTGGCTTCTTTGTCTGGATCGCAAGTTTCTTCCCTCGCCGCATTCAATGGCGCGACCGCGAGTTCATCGTACGGGATAAGAAACTGACCCTGGTTCGCTAGATTGCAGCTTGAATTGCGGCTGTGGCCGATTAAGCTCTTCTAATCTTCGCAACTTGCCTTATCCTCCCGGCATGAGGGAACTCCGCACCTGTAAGCGCTAAAGCAAACTGCACACCTCGACGATGGTACAGGTAAGGGGCAACTGGCCGAAACATTAAGGGGGGAATAACAATATGAATCAACGAGAAGCCCGTCGCGCGGCGTACGTGCAGCAGAGCCTATTTCGAGTTCAACCGAAACGCTTCGTTTTTTACGACAAGGGTACAGGCACCGAACGCTTCGAAGTAAAAGCCGGCCCGGATGGCCGCCTGCCCGTAGATCAGGCGGCGAGCCTCATGGCGATTCACTGTTTCGTTCGCGGCAAGTCTCCGAAGGACTTTGGCGTGATGGTCGCGCCGGAAGAAGACTTGCTCGACAGCCTTTTGCCCATGGCCAGAAGCCTCGTGCAGGCTTGCGCCGAAAATCGCTCGCCCGTTCAGCTTAGCAGCCGCCAGCGAGAAGTGCTTCGCGCCGTAATGCAAGACGGCTCAAACAAGGAGATTGCCGCGAAATTGAACATTTCGGTGCGGACTGTGAAATTTCACATGTCGGCCTTGTTCGATAAGTTCAACGTGCAGAGCCGCATAGCTTTGATGCGGAAAGCCGCGGACTTCTTGTTGCCCGACTCATCATCTCTCCAACCCGCGTCGGCTTCTGTGCCGGACCGCGACGTTCGTTTGCTGCGCAGCAACGGAATGCCTGTGGCAAGTCTGGACCGCATGACCGTGCAACCGCTGCGAATGGCTGCCGGCGCGCAAAGAGCATCGCGCTGATCGCTCGGCTGGAACATGTGTCCTAGCGCACTGAGAAGGGCAACGAAATCGTGTTCGTCGCAATGGATTTCGTTACCTGCTTGAACTGGTCAATGTCAAAAGGCTGTCCAATGTGGTTTCCCGCAAGGTCTTCAATCGCCGTATCCACCACGAGGCGGTAATCGCCGCGCGTCCACGGCGCGCGCGGCGTGAAGCGCCACTCCATTTCCCTGCGCATCACATCGATCGTTCCCGCCACATTTCCATGCAGTCCGGCAATCGTCAACATGCGCTGCAGCAGCGGATAATTCATCGCAGTAGGGAAGTCCACTACCAGCGGGTCCGTTGAGCCTGCGCTCGGTGTTGTAAATCGCCACTGCTTTGGATCGGGAGGAGTTCGCAGGGGCGGTCCGCCGACGAAAAGTTTCTTGAAGCCCGCAACCAGCGGCGCGCCCTTGGCGTCCGGCCAGTCGCGGTCGATTACGAGAGTGTAGTGTTTTCCTTCGGCAATCGGCGGCCCCAGTTTTTCGTTTGACGTCAGGCCGCGCTTAATGCGCCCTGGATCGAACGTCATCGTGAGCCGCGTGAAGTTCGGGTCCCAGAGTTCTTCGCCGGGCAACAACACTGCATCGTCTCCCTCGAGCACTTTGCCATTTTCATCCAGTATACGGAGGTACCGTGCAGCTTCGCCTCGGCTCATCGGCGAGGAAAAATAGATATAAAGCCGCAGTTCGTTACTGGGCAACACACTCGTTGAGGGATATACGTGCACGATTCGCGTGGTCGACGTTCTGTCGCGCGGCGGCCCAGCAAAGTTCGCTGTAACGGCGGTGCCGGACGGCGGCTGAAATACGGCGCGATAATGCACGCCCGGGGCGGCCGGATATGCCGGATGAAACACGAGCGTGCCGTTCTGCACAGTATAGCTACCGGCCAGGGGGGGCACATTGCCGGTCCCGGCATACACTCGAAAAAGGGAAGTCCATCCGCGAGGTGGCGGCTGCGAAGGCGCATACCAACCGGCTACGCGAAAAAGCACACCGTCAAAATGGATGGAAATAGTTTGGGCCGCCGCGATCATTCCGCCGAAAGACAACAAAAAAACGGACAGAATGATCGCGACGGCCGCAGGTATTAGCTTCCGCGGAGGCGTCACCGTTTATGGCAACGCGATCGTTTGCAGGTTAATCGGTGCCGCTGGCGGTCCGGGCGCCCATGCTTGCCCGGTCGTTTTGCCCGTTATGATCACCGCGTCCGACGCATCAAGCTGCGCCAAATGCTGCACGTTCTGCAAATCCTTCATCGTGTCGTAGGGAACGCCGGCCACGTCCGTCTTCTGCGGCGAATCAATCGCAGGATAGGACGCGAGATCGTCCGCCTTCAGCTTCATCACGCCACGCGCAGTGTTTGCAATGAGGATGTAATCGTGCCCGTCCTTTTTATACGGGACCATGTCCAGCGGCTGATTTCCCGCGCCGAGGTCTGCGATCTCCACGCCCTTCACCTGTGCGCCCGGTTGCAGAGAACTCACGGGAATCTTCACCAGTGGCGTGCACGTATAGGCGGCGAGAATGTACGGTTGTCCGCCGATCGTATAGGGCACAAACGTGCGGATCGGGGCTTCGGTCTCGAATCGCCCATGCGACGAATGCCATATCTGTAGCGTTGTTCCCTTGCTCGCTTCCTTGAACGGGAAGGGAATCGAACGCAGCGCCGAGGACCACTCTTCGTTGGAAAGGCCGGCGACGACCACGTCACCGTTGACGTAATTGATGTTCGTAATCGTTTGCATCCGCGGATTCTGCCGCGCCGTTGTGTTCGAAGCCGGAGCATCCACGAGGCTCACCGACGAATACTTCGCATTATCGAGCGGCACCGTAGCGATATCGCCCTTCGCATCGACGCGCAGGATCAGCGGCATCGCATCCGGCCCGCGTCCACGCGAAGCCGAGAGATAAACGTTTTTCGAAATCGGATTCACCTTCACGTCGTTGATCAGAATCTGATCGGGCGTAACGCCGACGAGCGCCGCGATTTTCTGATCGATATT
The DNA here is from genome assembly GCA_035279845.1 of Candidatus Acidiferrales bacterium. Taxonomy (GTDB): domain Bacteria; phylum Acidobacteriota; class Terriglobia; order Acidiferrales; family UBA7541; genus Palsa-295. Next base: position 21,620 of record DATEGW010000101.1, read on the forward strand.
ATTCACGTCGATCTTCACGTTTGACGCGGCGGCCTTGCGGTCGCCCGTATCAATTGCCACGACGTTGGCGCCTACTGAATCTCCAACGAACAAAATGCCGTCCGGCCCGAAAGCGAGCGGCCCGGCAAGGGTTAAAGGAACTCTTCCGGAAGACAGGGTGGCGAGTGGGCTCGCTGGTACGCGAGCGGATGTGGCCCCAATTGCGACAGCGGTAGCAAGGCATAGCGCACAGGCCATGCCGGCGAACATGATGCGACGCATTCTCGACCTCCTCTGGATCTATTTACGCCCCATCTTGATGTATCACGAGACCCGCAGGCGGTCAAACGACACGATGTAAATTTGTTGTAAGTTGGAAGTTCGTCTCGCGCGCGAAGGCAAAGCGGCACGACACCAAGATTGCGCCAAGTGCCGCGCAAGCGCGGGCGCCATCCAGATCTTTGGGCAAACGCTAGGCTCGCGCCAAGGTCGGTGCCGCGGCCGCATCGCCTTCATTATTATTCAAAATCATGGGCAGCAAGAACTCCTGCAACCGGCTGCTCTCAACCGGCGCCAGCCGGTTCAACTGAATGCCAAACCGGTTATCGCTCAGCGCCCTTACTACTGCTCCCGAGCCGGTAATCGGCATGCCGGCCTGATTTGGCGTATATAGGCTTACTCGAACCGGAGACGCGGGTATCGTATTCGGCGTTCGCACGAGCATGCCGTTGAGGCTCACGTCGATCGTTTCGGCCTCCACTTCCTCGTGATCGAACTGCAATTTCACGCGTGTCCGCAGCGGAACGCGCCGGAATCGCCGCCGCTCGTGCTCTACCGCGCCGTGCATCGCCCGAACAAGCCGCAGCAGCCGCATCTTATCGATTGGCTTGTACAGGAAAAAGTGCGCCCCGGCCGCGAAGCCTTCCGAAATCGCGGACGTACTCTGATCGTCGCTCACCATAATGATCGGCGTCATCTGGTTCAGCCCTGCTTTGCGGGTCAATCGTGCGAGTTCCGGTCCGTCCGGCGAAGGCATCCGGAAGTCCAGCAGGATCACCATGAATTTTTCCTTAACCAGATGTTCCAC
>DATEGW010000102.1:0-28905 GCA_035279845.1 Candidatus Acidiferrales bacterium
AAAGAGGTGCATTACAAGCCCGGGCAGGCGGTTCAACAGGGCGACCTGCTGGTTTCGCTAGACCAGAGCCCGTTTCTCGCCGCGCTCGCGCAGGCCGAGGCAACGCTTACGCGCGACAAAGCGCAGGCGCAACTCAACGCAACAGAACTGAAACGTTATAACGAGCTTTTGCAGGCGGGAGTCGTTCCCCAAGAGCAATACGAGCAGCATCAAGCGACTTCCTCGGCCTCGAATGCCACGGTTGCCGCCGATGAGGCTGCAATTCAGACAGCAAAGATTCAGCTTTCCTATTGTTCGATCTACGCTCCAATTACGGGCGTGACGGGCGCTCAACTTATTTCGCCGGGCACGACCGTGAGCGCGAATAATCTGCCCGTGCTGGTTGTTATCAATCAGGTCTCGCCCATCTACGTGAAATTTTCGGTTCCTCAACAGTATTTGGAGTCCGTGAAGAATTTGATGGCGCGCTCGCATTTGCCCGTTCAAGCTATGCCGCCGAACGATTCGAAACCGGAGAGCGGAGTGCTGACGTTCGTCAACAACACAATCGATACAACGACGGGTACGATCCAGCTTATGGGTACTTTTTCCAATACGGACCAGCGCCTGTGGCCGGGGCAATTCTCGAACGTATCGCTGAAATTGAACGAGCAGCAAAATGTGTTGACGGTTCCTGCGCCAGCGGTGCAAACGGGACAGCAGGGTAGTTATGCTTATGTGCTGAAGCCGGACATGACGGTGGACGTGCGGCAGGTGAAGGTGGGGCAGACCGTCAACGAAAAGACCGAAATTCTACAAGGGCTGTCAGAGGGCGAAACCGTGGTCACCGACGGCCAGGTGCGCCTGGTGCCCGGCAGCAAAGTGTACGTTGCCAAAGGACTCTGACGAGGGAAGTGTCGCATGAATCTTTCTGAAATCTTCATCCGCAGGCCTGTGATGACGGCTCTGCTGATGTTCGCGATCCTTCTTTTCGGCATTCTCGGTTATCGAGACCTGGCGGTGAGCGATCTGCCGAACGTCGATTTTCCGACCATTCAGGTTTCCGCAGGGCTTCCTGGCGCGAGCCCGGACACGATGGCGTCTTCGGTAGCGACTCCGCTCGAAAAGCAATTCACCACGATTGCCGGCCTGGACTCGATGACTTCGACGAGTTCGCTGGGAAACGTTCAAATCACGCTGCAATTCGATCTGAGCCGCAATCTCGACTCAGCGGCGCTTGACGTCCAGACGGCGATCTCGGCTGCTTCGAAGCAACTGCCGGCGAATATGCCGTCGCCGCCGACATTTCGGAAGGTAAATCCCGCAGACCAAGCAATCTTTGCGTTGGCCGTGACTTCTCCGACGCTGCCGCTCTACGAGGTGGACGACTACGCCGAGAACCTGATTGCGCAGCAGATGTCAGAAGTTCCTGGCGTTGCGCAAGTGATGGTACAAGGCTCGGCAAAATACGCAGTCCGAGTGGCGCTGAATCCGGAGGCTTTGGCAAGCCGACAGATCGGAATCGACGAGGTTGAGCAGGCGATTCAGAGTGCGAATGTGAACATGCCGATGGGCACGCTTTACGGCGCGCACAAGGCGTATAACATTCAGTCTAACGGCCAACTTTCAGATGCCAACGTTTATCGCTCATTCATTGTAGCGTACCGCAACGGCGCGCCGGTGCGACTGGATCAGATTGCGACGGTCACGGATGGAATTCAGGATCAATACGTCGCCAATTGGGTGAACGGCGTTCCGGGAATCATGCTGCAAGTGCAGCGGCAGCCGGGAACAAACACGGTCGATATCGTCAACAGCATCCGCAAGCTGATCCCGACGTTCTACTCGATGATTCCGCCATCGATCAACCTGTCGGTGGAATACGACCGGTCGATCCCGATCCGCGCCTCGGTGAACGATGTGCAGTTCACGCTGATGCTGGCTGTGTTTCTGGTGATTCTCGTTATTTTCCTATTTCTGCGGAATATTTCGGCGACGATCATGCCGAGCCTTGCGTTGCCGATGGCGATTATCGGCACGTTTGCCGTGATGTATCTGCTGGGATACACGATCGATACGTTGTCGCTGCTGGCGCTGACGCTTTCGGTTGGATTCGTCGTCGATGACGCGATTGTGATGCTGGAGAATATTGTCCGTCACCGGGAGATGGGCAAGACTGCTCTGGAAGCCGCGCTGGAGGGCTCGAAGGAAGTCAGCTTTACGATTCTGGCGATGACGGTATCGCTGGCGGTCGTTTTTCTGCCGGTCTTTTTCATGCCTGGAGTGTTCGGGCGCCTGCTTCACGAATTTTCCGTGGTAATCATCTCGGCGGTGTTGGTATCGGGCTTTGTGTCGATTACGCTGACGCCGATGCTGTGCAATCGTTATCTGCGCAGCGAACACGGTCGGCAGCACGGTTGGATGTACCAGAAGCTGGAGAGCATGCTGGACACGTCCCTGCGCTGGTACGGCGTCTCGCTCCGCTTCGCGCTGCGGCGTAGGTTCGCTGTAATGATATTTGGCGCTCTCGTCCTGGCTGGAACGGTTTGGGAGTTTTGGTCGATTCCAAAGGGCTTCTTGCCTGAGGAAGATCAATCGGGAATCTCGATTTCGACGGAAGCGATCCAAGGCATTTCGTTTGACTCAATGGTGGCTCATCAGGACGCGGTGAACAAAATCCTGGACGATGATCCGAGCGTTATCCAATACTTTTCAGGCGTGAGCTCTTCCAGCGGTAGCGGCCTAAACAACGGACGGGCGTTCCTTCATTTGAAGGATCCTTCGACGCGGCCGTGGACGAACAGCCCTACCTACGATCATCTGGTCGAGAAGTATGGTCAGACTGCGGTTCTCGGCTCGGTGGTGCGCCTTATTCGCCCGCTCTTTGAACATCACATGGATATCGATGACGTGATCCATGAGCTGCAACCTAAGCTAAATACGATCCCCGGTATCAAAAGCTATCTGCAGAATCCGCCGGCAATCCGTATTGGCGGCAGGTCCGCCAGGAGCATGTACCAATTCACGCTTTCGAGTCCCGATACGGCCGAACTTTACAAAGACGCACAAGCGTTCGAAGAAAAGATGCGCGCCCTTCCGTATCTCGTCGATGTTAATACGGATCTTCAGAACGCGAATCCGCAGGCAAATGTGGTTGTTGACCGTGATAAGGCAGCTGCCCTGGGAGTGACTCCTGCCGCAGTTGAAGACGCGCTCTACAGCGCATACGGACAGCGGCAGGTCTCGCCGATTTACACGTCTAACAACGAATACTGGGTCGTGATGCAGGTGGAAGATCGTTTCCAAAGCGATCCCAATATGCTTTCGGAGTTATACATCCATTCTTCGACGGGCGGGCTCGTGCCGCTGAGCGCGGTCTCGAAATTCACGACGGGGCTGGGTCCGCTGACGGTGAACCACACCGGCCAAATGCCTTCCGTCACCGTTTCCTTTGACCTTGCTCCGGGCGTGGCTTTGGGGCAAGCGGTGAATGGGATAGAAGATCTGGCAAAGTCTCTGCCCATTTCGATCGACACGAGCTTCCAGGGAACCGCGCAGGCTTTTCAGCAATCGCTCACCGGTTTGGGAATTTTGCTGATCATGACGGTGCTCGTCATTTACATCGTGCTGGGCATCCTCTACGAGAGTTATGTACACCCGATAACGATTCTCACTGGTTTGCCGGCAGCGGCGTTTGGCGGTCTGGTGACGCTTTCTCTCTTCCACATGCAGCTTGATATTTACGGTTTTGTAGGATTGATTATGCTGATCGGCATCGTGAAGAAGAACGCCATCATGATGGTGGATTTTGCCCTCGAGCTCGAGCGCAAGGGGAATTACACAGCTATTGAATCGGCGTACCAAGGATGCTTGGTACGTTTCCGCCCGATCATGATGACCACCGCTTGCGCCATCATGGGGACTCTTCCCATTGCCATTGGCTTCGGCGCCGGAGCGAATTCGCGCCGCGCCCTCGGACTCTGCGTGGTCGGCGGACTAATCTTTGCGCAGGTGGTGACGCTCTACGTCACTCCTGTTTTCTACACTTACATGGATGGCTTCTTGAAGTGGCGCGAGTCTCGCAAGAGCTCGGAAGCGCCCGAACCTCAACCGGTGATCGCTCACCAGGCTTCGCGTTAGATCAATCCTACGGATTTGGAATCGCTGCTGTCGCCTCATTCGAGGGGTCGCTGCTGCCGCCAGAGTTGACCGCCTCGACCGTGTAATAGTAAGTAGTTGCCGGCGTGACGTTCGTGTCGGTAAACGTCAACGTGGTAATCGGCGCCGTGTTGATCGGAGTCGTGCCTTCGCTGCCCGGAGAAGTTCCGCGGAATACGTTATAGGTTACCCCGCCAGTCGGGCTTGCGCTCCAGGTCAGCACCACCGAATGCATTCCGGTTCCTGACAATGCGACGATTGTGGGCGAGTTCGTCGCGTTACTGGCGATCGTCACAAGCGCAGCGCTTACTGGTCCACCTGTGGTGGGCGCGAATGTCACCGTCAGTGTTGCCGATTGACCTGGCGTCAGCACCGTGCCGTTCACGAGGCCGCTCGTGGTAAAGCCCAAACCGACGACGGTCACGCCGGAGATTGTCACATTGGCGTTTCCGTTGTTAGTCACTGACGTTGTCATCTGTTTGCTGCTCTGATCGAGCACGTTCCCAAACGCCAGGCTCGTCGGGCTGGCGCCGAGCAGCAGGCTCGACGCCTGTCCCGTTCCCGAGAGACTGATTACGAGCGGCGAAGGTGTGCCGTTGGTCATGAGCGAAATTGAACCGCTCACGGCGCCTGCCGACGATGGATCGAACGTCGCATTGAAACTCGCGCTGCCGCCTGCCGCGATCATCGTGGACGTACTGAGCCCCGTTTGACCGAAGCCTGCGCCCGTGACGTTGATTTGCGAGAAGGTCAGAGTCGTGTTTCCGTTGTTTTTCAATGTGATCGGTTGAGAGTTGGTGTTGTTCACTGTGACTGTGCCGAAGGCCACACTCGATGGCGTTGCTGAAATCTGAGCTTGGAGACCTGTGCCGCTTAGTGTGAGCGTGACGGGCGAGCCGGGAGCATTGCTTGTGATCGAGATGCTGCCGGAAGCGCTTCCGCTCGCGGTAGGCGTGAACGTGACGGTGAACGTCGTATTCGCGCCCGCGTTGATCGAGGTAGGCTGCAAGTTCATCGTATAGCCGCTGCCGGAGATCGTCGCAGCAGTAATGTTCAGCGTGGCACTGCCTGTGTTTGTCAGCGTGACGGTTTTGCTGGAATTGCTGCCCACGTTCACATTGCCAAAGGCAACTGGAGATGGGCTGATGATCAGCTGTGCCTGCGCCGCATTGGCTATCGTGAGCGTCAGAGTTGCGTTGCCTGTGCCCGTACTGTTCGTGGCGCTTAGCGCGACGGTTGAAGTGCCCGCAGCCGTCGGCGTACCAGAGACAAGGCCTGTGCTGGTATTGACGCTGAGTCCGGCCGGCAATCCTGTCGCGCCGTAGCTGGTCGGAGAATTGGTTGCCGTGATCTGATACGAGAACGCCGTTCCAACTGTTCCATTTGCCGTCGTAGCACTGGTGATCACGGGCTCTGCAATCGCAATCGTCAGCGTCAGTGCCGCGGTTCCCGTGCCGGTGCCGTTGGTTGCGCTTAGCGTGATGGTTGATGTGCCTGTGGCAGTCGGGGTACCGGAAATGGCGCCCGTGCTGGTGTTGATGCTCAGTCCGGCCGGCAATCCTGTGGCGCCGTAGCTGGTCGGAGAATTGGTTGCCGTGATCTGGTAGGAGAGCGCGGTTCCAACCGTGCCACTGGCGGTTGTCGCACTGGTGATCGCGGGTTTCGCGACAGCAACCATAAGTGTCAGCACGGCATTGCCCGTACCACTGGCGTTCGTTGCACTCAGTGTTACTGTTGAAGTGCCCGCACCCGTCGGCGTGCCAGAGATGAGCCCCGTACTGGTGTTGACGCTTAGTCCCGCCGGCAATCCCGAGGCACCAAAGTTCGTCGGCGAATTCGTCGCCGCAATCTGATATGAGAACGCGGCGCCGACCGTCCCGGTTGCGGTGGTGGCACTAGAGATTACCGGTACGGGAACTGCAATTGTCAGTGTCAGACCCGCGTTTCCCGTGCCTGCGCTATTCGTTGCGCTTAGACCAACCGTTGATGTCCCTGCCGCAGTCGGTGTACCCGAGACGAGGCCCGTACTGGTGTTGACGCTCAACCCGGCCGGCAATCCTGTGGCCCCGTAGCTGGTGGGCGAGTTCGTTGCAGCAATCTGATACGAAAACGCCGTGCCAAGCGTCCCGCTTGCCGTTATTGCGCTCGTGATTGTGGGCGCGCTCAGGCCAGTCTGACCCGTACCCGAGAGACTGATCACGAGGGACGATGGGTTCCCATTCGTCGTGAGCGTAATCGAACCAGTTGACGCACCAGTTGATGGCGGATTGAAGGTCGTATTGAAGTTCGCGCTGCCGCCTGCGGGGATCGTGGTAGACGTGCTCAGCCCCGTTTGACCGAAACCTGCGCCCGTGACGCTGATCTGAGAAAACGTTAGGGTCGTATTCCCGTTGTTCTTCAACGTGATCTGTTGGGAATTGGTGTTCCCGACCGTGACGGTACCGAAGGCCACGCTGGATGGCGTCGCCGCGACCTGTGCCTGCAGTCCTGCGCCGCTCAGCGCAATGGTGGAAGGCGAGCCTGGAGCATTGCTCGCGATCGAAATACTGCCGGAAGCGCTTCCGCTCGCGGTGGGCGTGAACGTGACGGTGAACGTCGTGTTTGCGCCCGCGCTGATCGAGGTCGGCTGCAGGTTCATCGCATAGCCCGCGCCGGAGATCGTCGCCGCGGTGATGTTCAACGAGGCACCACCTGTGTTTGTGAGCGTAACGGTCTTGCTCGAATTACTGCCCACGTTCACATTTCCAAATGCAACGGGAGATGGGCTGATGCTGAGTTGCGCGCCGTTGGCTATCGTGAGCGTCAGGCTCGCATTGCCCGTGCCGGTGCTGTTGGTAGCACTCAGGGTCACAGTCGAAGTGCCTGCAGCGCTTGGCGTACCGGAAATGACACCTGTGCTGGTATTGACGCTGAGTCCTGCTGGCAATCCTGTCGCGCCGTAGCTGGTTGGCGAATTCGTTGCCGTGATCTGGTAAGAGAATGCAGTCCCAACTGTGCCGCTGGCCGCGGTGGCACTGGAGATTGCTGGCGCGGGAACTGCAATTGTCAGCGCCAGAGTCGCATTGCCCGTGCCTGCGCTATTCGTCGCGCTTAGGCCCACGTTCGACGTGCCTGCGGCAGTCGGGGTACCGGAAATGACGCCTGTGCTGGTATTGACGCTGAGTCCTGCCGGCAATCCTGTTGCGCCGTAGCTGGTCGGTGAGTTCGTCGCAGCAATCTGGTACGAAAACGCAGATCCAACTGTCGCGCTCGCCGTTTTGCCGCTGGTAATGCTGGGGCTGCTTTGGCCCGTCTGCCCTATTCCCGAGAGACCAATCACAAGAGGCGATCCCGGTGCTGTGCTGGCGATTGAAATACTGCCACTCGCATTGCCTGCTGCCGTAGGCCCGAATGTAACCGTGAATGTGGCTGGTCCGCCGGGAGTGAGCGTTTGAGGAGATAGCGTGCTCATGCTGAAGCCTGTGCCGCTGGCGCTTGCTGCGCTAATCGACAGATTGGCCGTACCTGAATTCGTGACGGTCACATTCACGGACGCAGTGTTACCAACCGGAATACTTCCGAAATTGATGCTCGACGGATTCGCCGTTAGTGCGGCCTGCGTGCCTGTCCCGCTCAGGGCAATCACGAGCTGCGAGTTCGTTGCTGTCGAATTGACTGTAATGGTTCCAGAGACGGTTCCAGGCGCCGTAGGTGCGAAGGTGGCGACGAGAGCCGCTGTTCCGCCGGCCGCAATGCTTTGGCCGGCCGAAACTCCGCTTGTGCTGAATCCCGCTCCAACGACCGCGACACTGTTAATCGTGATGGCCTTATTGCCGGAGTTTGTGAGCGTAATTGGTTGACTGCTATTGCTTCCCACGAGCACATTGCCGAGGTTCAAGCTTCCTGGATTCGCGGCCAGTGTGCTTCCCGCTGCTACGCCGTTGCCGTTTAGGTTGATCTTATGCGGGGGTTGCTTTCCGTTGTCGGTGAACGTGATGCTGCCGCTCGCGGCCGCGGTCGATTGCGGACTGAACTGCACGTTAAATGCTGTGGAAGTGTTCGGGGCAATCATTGCCGGCAAAGCAAGCCCGGCCATACTAAAACCGGTGCCGGAGAGATCCGCTGCAGTTACAGATAGCGGCATATTTCCCGTATTAGCAAGCGTTACGCTCTGACTGCTCGTCTGGCCCACCGTCACGTTGTCGAAAGTCAGCGTGGCCGGTGAAAATGTTGGGTCAGCCTCAAGCCCAGTCCCGCTCAGCGCAATCGACAAAGTCGAGTTCGTTGCGTCACTCGTAATGGTGAGAGTACCGGTAGCGGGCGTCATGGCCGTCGGTGCAAACTGGATTTGGACTGCGGCCGTTTGTCCCACTGCCAACGAACTCGACGATGTGGCACCAACCACGGTGAAGACGCCCCCAGAAACGGTTGCGCCGGAAATATTCACGGTGCCGGTTCCGGTGTTTGTGACCGTCACGCTTTGCGTTGCGGCGCTACCCTCCACGACATTTCCAAACCCGATGCTGCTGGAAGAAGCGCTCAGAATTCCGCCGCCGGAATTGCCCGTACCGGTGCCGCTTCCGCCCGATGCAGCGCTGGTATAGCCAGCGCACCCGGCAAGACTCACAGAAGCCAGGAGAATCGCAAGTCCAATCAACGAACAAACAGCGGACTTCTTTTTTTCCGTCGCCGCACAATTGCAGCTTTGTCTTTGCGTTGCCATGACGCGGAACACTGTATGCGTCTGCGACGCTGCGGCTCTACTGGACGTGAGTCGGGAGAAAGGGAGAAAGAAAAAACTGTTCGACGGCAGCAGAGAACTGTTCCTTCGTCATGTTCGGTGCAAAAACACTCCTGTACCAAATTGGGAATTGGCACAGTCGAATGTAAGGAGAAAACTCGATGGTCGCAGCGCGCGCTCTCTCGACATGCCTTTAAAGACTCACTGAAATGCAGATGAGCACGCAGGCAGAGCGTCCTCGCGAAACTGAAACGCTTGGCTTTATCGACGGATAACTGAAGAGAATCCGACAGACTGGTAGGCTAATTCGCACCAGTCTGCACGACGATCAAAGAGAGAGACGAGAAGTACTACGGGTTGGGAACCGATGCCGGCGCCTCATTCGAGGGCGCGCTGCTGCCCGCCGAATTGACCGCTTCCACGGTGTAGTAGTAGCTGCCACCCGGCGTCACGCTCGCGTCAGTGAAGGTCAAAAGATTGACGGGGGACGTATTGATCGGCGTCGTGCCCTCGCCGCCAGCCGAAGTGCCACGGAACACGTTGTACGTTACTCCGCCGGTCGGGCTCGCGTTCCAACTCAATACGACCGAATGCATTCCCGTGCCTGTGAGGCTCACAAGTGCCGGAGAATTGGTGGCGTTGCTGGCGATGCTGATGTTCGCGCCGCTTACCACTCCACCTAATGTAGGCGCGAATGTTACCGTCAGGGGCACAGACTGGCCCGGCGTCAGAACTGTGCCATTGGGAATTCCACTTGCGGTGAATCCCGCGCCAGTGACGGTGACACTGGAAATTGTTACGTTGGCGTTGCCGTTATTTTTTATCGACGTGCTCATCTGACTCATGCTTTGGTTCAGCACGTTACCGAAGGCAAGAGTTGCGGGGCTTGCGCCAAGCAACAAACTCGTTGCCTGACCATTGCCCGATAGATTGATTACCAGCGGCGAAGGCGAACCATTGGTCGCGAGTGTAATCGAGCCATTCGCGGTGCCGATTGCAGAAGGATTGAACGTTGCATTAAACGTTGTGGTGGCGCCCGCGGCAATTGTCGTTGACGTGGTCAGTCCGGTTTGAGCGAAGCCCGTTCCCGCTACGCTCACCTGGGAAAAGGTCAAAGTCTGATTGCCTGTGTTCCGCAGAATAATGGGTATCGAATCCGTGAAGCCGACTGCAATGCCACCGAAATTCACGCTCGTCGGATTTGCAGAGATCTGCGCCTGCAGGCCGGTACCGGTTAGCGCAATTGACAGCGAGGGATTGGACGCGTCGCTAGTGACGCTCAGAGTGGCTGTCGCCGGTGTAGTCGAGGTGGGTGCGAACTGTACCTGCACCGTATCGGTTTGCCCCGCGGCCAATGTGGCGCTGCCGCTGCCGCTGATGACGGTGAAGGCGCCGCCGGATATAGAGGCGGCGGATATATTCACCGCATCGGTGCCGGTATTGGTGACGCTCAGGGGTAGAGTGGTTGTGCTACCTACGGCGAGGTTGCCAAAGCTAAGGCTGGTGGTGGAAGGCGTGAGAACGCCTGTACTTGTGCCACCTCCGCCCGTGCCGCCACCGCCCGTGCTCTGGGCGTTGGACGTGTAACCGGAGCAGCCCGAGAAACCTACGGCGACGACGACTATCAAAAAGGCGAATAGACCAAGGCAAACATTCGGTTTGCCTCTGAGGACCCTGGGCGGGCGGCTTACCTTTTGTGTTCGCATCGAGTCGAGTTTAGGTGCCCAAAGGCACGTCTTCTACTGGCCGGGAGGACAAAGAAAGGGCAAGGGTTAGCACCTGTCCCACGGACGAACTGCTTCCTTTTGTATGCTTGCTCGCCGGGCGGAGCTTCCGCAATTCGGAATGAAGCAGTTGAGACGCCCGTTTTTTTAGAAATGCGAAATCAATTGCGGTTAGGATGGGGCGCTTTCGTTTGTTTTCAGTGAGTTACGCCGTTTCTTAATTCTTGGCAGTTGCGATTAGGAATGACCGGTCATTCGACGAGCGTGCCAGCCGCCGGGCCATAGCTGCTATATACATCGTAGATGGATCAGCGCCACCACACGCGGAGGAGGCAGACGTCAGGTCTTAGCCGGGACTATGTCCAGGCGATTTTCCACATTGCCGTCGCCTACGATCGCGGTGGCCTTCGCTAGTATGGTGGACTTTTCGTTGTCCGAGCGGACGTCGCCGAGCAACGTGACGCGTCCGTGGCTCGTGGAAATCTGGATCCGGCGGGCATCTGCTGAGAGAGAGGCGTCTATGGCGATGGCTTCGCGGATTTTGGCTGTGGTCGCCTGATCGGCTGGCTCCAGGTTCTGGCGGCTGAAGGCGGAGGCGATCCTGCCTGTGACGCGACCATTGCCTACATAGCCCGCGGGACCCTGAGCTTGTGCGGAGCCTGGTATTGCAAGCAATGCGAGAACGGCGGGAACAGCGAGATGATGCGCGCGGAACTTCATCACGTGCTTTCTCCTTGATCGTGTTGGGACAACCGGCACGAATTTCAGAAACCGGCGCGGGGACGCGCTGAGCTGCGGTGAATGCAATTCCGCAACGGCATTCGAGGATGCTTATATCACGGCTGAGATGCGATACAGCGATTGCTGCAAAAAATTCTGGAAAGTTTTTGTACTGGGAGCGGTACTGGAAGTAATAGACGACGACATAGCTGCGTTGCGACAATTCACAACGAGGGCTAGCTCGCGATCCGAAAAAACGGCGGACTTTCCGATTCCTTTTCCGAAGAGGACAACGCTTGCCGAGACGACGCTTGTTGAAGCTCGTAGGCTAAAGTAAAGTTTTGGTTCGGCTTTTCCGCCGATGTTTCGGAATCCTGCTGACATCGATCTGGCCGAAAAAAATGATGCCGCATTCATGAAAGTACCCATTCTCGACCTGAAGAACGAGTACGCCGAACTGCGCGAGGAGATTCTCGCGGCGATTGACCGCGTTGGGCGCGAGGCGACATTCATTTTAGGGCCGGAAACTGAAGCATTCGAGCGCGAATTCGCAGCATTCTGCGAAACGAAGCATTGCATTGCGGTGAATTCGGGGACTTCCGCGCTGCATCTGGGCTTGCTTGCGCTTGGCGTTCAGCCGGGCGACGAAGTAATTACGACGCCGAATAGCTTTCTCGCAACGGCTGAAGCGATCACGTATTGCGGCGGCGTTCCAGTATTCGTGGATATCGATCCGGCCACGGCGAATTTGGACCCGAAGCTGGTGGAACGCGCGATTACGCCGCGGACGAAGCTGATTTTGCCCGTGCACCTCTACGGACGTCCGGCGGATATGGACGCGCTGCGCGAAATCGCCGGGCGACACAATTTGCGGGTTTTAGGAGATGCGGCGCAGGCGCACGGCGCGCGATATCGAGGGCGGCGCGTTGGCTCGCTGGGAGATGCGGCGGCATTCAGCTTTTATCCGACGAAGAACCTCGGTGCATATGGCGAAGGCGGCGCGATCACGACGAACGACGATCAGGTGGCGAAATTTGCGCGTGCTGCACGCTCCCACGGACAGGTGGCGCGATACCAGCATGAATTTGTCGGCTATAACTACCGAATGGATGGGTTTCAGGCGGCCGTGCTGCGCGTGAAGTTGCGGCGTCTCTATGCCTGGACTGAGCGGCGGCGGCAGATTGCCGTTGAGTACCGCCGGTTGCTGGCAGGCGTGCATCTTGACATGCCTGTGGATGATTCGCGGGATGAATGCGTGTATCACCAATTCGTCGTGTACTCGAATAATCGCAGGGGGCTAATTGCGGCATTGACGGCAGCCGAAATCGAAACTGTGGTGCACTATCCGACGCCGATTCATCTGCAACCTGCTTACTCAGCGCTTGGCTACCCTCGCGGGACGTTTCCGCACACTGAACGTGCTTGCGAACGCGTGTTGAGCCTGCCGATTTATCCTGCGATGAGCGGCGAGCAAATTGCGCACGTGGCGAAATCTGTTCGGGATGCGGCGGGGCAAAGCTAAGTCACATAATGGCAGCATTTCCGGATCGCTTCATCCATCAATGCAAACCCTAGAGTGTTCTCGGCGGCGTGATTGCTTGCAAGAAGGTCAGCGAGGCAGGAGTTTGCGCAAGCGTTGGAAGAGGCGCGGGAGCAGATTCCAATTTCGAAGAGGCTGCGGCGTTTGCGGGTACGGCGGCTCGAGGAGGTCTACGCCGATGTGTTTTCGCGGCGGAACACCGCGGCGGCTTCCGGAGGCTGAAGGTTGCGGCTCTTCACGGCGTGGCTCAAATTCGTAAGTCATATTGGGATTATACTGCCGCGCAGGGCAAATAGCGCGCCGCGGCAGGCCCTGTCGATGCACAGGCCATCAAGGCGTCTTGTGTGGTATGTGAAGTGTGGAATCAACGACACACAGCCAAGAGTGGCTTGCGATGGAAAAAACGTCCATGAAGAAGTTTACGAGCGTAGATGAGTATATCGCGGCGCTGGATGCGGCGCCGAGACGAAGACTCCGAGAACTTCGAAAGATAATTCGCGAGGTAGCTCCGAAAGCTGAGGAAGTGATCAGCTATGGCATCCCTGCGTTCAAACTGAATGGGGCTGCGCTCGTTTGGTACGCGGCTTTCAAGGAGCATGTCGGTTTCTATCCGAAGGCGTCTGGAATTGCCGCATTTGGGTCAGAATTGGCGGGCTACAAATCGTCTAAAGGTGCAATTCAGTTTCCGTTCGGGAAGCCGATCCCCACGCCGCTGGTGAAGAAGATCGTCAGATTCAGAATCAAAGAGAACGAAATTAAATCCTGACAGTCGCCACCGAATAAAAATGCCGGAGAAGACAACTTCGGGAGTATCGGCGACCGAGTCACCCCTGCCGCGCCGAAGACCGCGGCGCTACATTTAAACCTGACAACCTTATCTTTGTTGCAGGTACGCGAGGACGTTGGCAAGGTCGCTTGCGGAATAGTTCTCCAGCAATTTCTGGTGCTGCTCGCGAGCGGCAGCGAGTTTCGTGTTGTTCAGGTTGTCTATGCGCCAAGACGGTGCCGATTGCAGCGCGTCTGGACGCAGGAGTTGTAATTTTAGTGCTGCGCCGCTGTATTTTTTGGCTGCATTCGAGAGGTCACCTTGCTTTGAGTGGCAAGAGCTGCATTTTTGATCGAAGTAGGTTTTTCCTGCGGCGGGATCGCCGGGGGCAGAATCCGCCATTGCTGTGAGTTCCTTGTAACGCCCATCCTGGCGCGCGTAATGAATCCAACGCACAATGTCGGCGATCTCTCGATCACTCAGGTCTGAGAACTGCGGCATCGGGGAAAGTTTCGGCGTCTGGGGAATGCCCGAGCGCAGAAGCGGCGCGAGCAAGTTTCCATCGACATCCGCTCCAACCAGGGCCGAGTGCATCAGGTCCGCGGCTTCGCCGTTGCGGACCTTGAGATCCACTCCATGGCAGTATGCGCAGCCGTTGAGGACATAGATTTCCTTGCTGTGTTGCAAGACGGGATCGGAGAGCTTCGGCTCGAGGAAATTGATTACGCCCTTTTCGCCGTTTCCGGTCTGGGCGGGCGCGGCAATTGCGACGAGAAGCAGCCCGACGAGCAAAGCAGCTACATGGATGGTGTGCTGGGCGAACCGTGGACGCGGTTTCTGTGCGTTCTCACGGCGATCATCTGTCAAAAGTGAAGCGATCATTCCCTGGCCTCTCTTTGGCTTGCGGCTATTGATGAGTACTCGAACTGCTTCACTCCAGCGCACGCTTGCAATAGTCGAAACAAATCTGGACTTCCTGGACGCCGGACAGCAGTGTGCCGTGCTCAAATTCGAGCAGCGCGACGATCGGCCAACGATTGTCACGAATCATGCAAAGAAGCGGGATGATGGGTGCGTCGCCCTGGCCGAAGGGAGTGCTGCGGCCATTATTTCGCCTGCGATCGCCGAGATGCACGCTGGACATGCGATCGTGATGCCTTTCCATGAAGCCCAGGCAATCCTGGTTCGCAGCTGTAAAGTGACGAACATCGAGCGTGGCTTTGAAATCGGGCGAGAAGGACAGGCCTTTGACGATGCTTTCCTCAGTGCTGAACGCGTCCGGGTCTGAAAGGTTATCGTGGTTGTGCAGGCCTGCAAACATGCCGTGTTTTCGCGGGAACGGCGCCAGCCTTTTTGCCACGGCGAGACCGTAAGACCCGATGACACCTTTTGCTCCGAGCGCTTTCGCGCCTTCGAAAGTGGCGTCGATTTCCTCGTCCGTATAGGTGTCATTCAAATTGACGTAATAGGTAAAGATACTTATGCCGGCGTCGTCGAACTCCTGCTTCACTTTTTTGTAATAGTCCGGGCCTGTTGAAAGCCGCCATTCGCGAATTTTGTTGCGCGCTTCGGCTGCGTCGATGCCTGGCCCGGCAAAACGCGGCTCAACCCAAACAGCATGAAGCTCGACGACACCCAAACCGTTTTGGATCATGCGCTGGATGAGAATGGGGCGATTTTCAATGCTCATAGGAAGATCGTGATAGCAAAACGGCTGCAATCCGAACTGAACGCCGTGGATGTTGGAATCGATCCTGGCGGCTGCTCGAGCATTTTTGCTTTGTACGATGCCGCCGAGCGCGGCCGCACATGGCGCGCTTAGCGCAAGCTTGTGGAATTCGCGACGTGTGAGATTCACCAGGGCCTCCTGAGCATTCAATCCAACGGCAGTACTGCTCTTTATGGTCCAACAGCAATAATCTGGTTGCCGAGGAAAGTCAAGGATCGAGGAAAAGTTTGTTTGCGCTCGTACACGCTTAGAACTTTCAACTCGCGCTAACTTACACAACGCAATGCCGGCTCGTTTGGCGTGAGCCGGCATTTGCGTTGTGTGCTTTTTGCGGTTTAGAAGCCGCTGAAGAAGAGGGGCGCGTCGAGTTTTGAGGCGTAGCTCGGGCGATAGCGCTCTGTATTGTAAAGGCGGGCGACATCTACTCTGCGCGGGCCGAGCGAGGCTTCTGGAATGGGCACGTGCGTATATTTGCCGTTTTGAACGGCAACCATGCGGCCGGTGAGACCGTCGCCGATCAACTTCACCGCGATATTGCCGAACGTGAGGCCGATGATCTGGTCGATTGTATCCGGCTCGCCGCTGCGAAGATCGTAGGTAAGGTCGCTGATGACCATTTCGTTGCCGGTGCGCTTGCGGATTTCTTCGCCGAGGGCCTGACCAATATCGACCTTCTTGCGGTGGCCGAACGCGTCGGCTTCGCCGTATTCCTGGATCGCGCCTTCTTTCCAGACAGCACCTTCGGAAGCGACAACGAGTGCGTAGCCGCTGGGATTGTTCTTTTTATCCTCAACGAGCAGGTCGCAGATTCGTTGGACGTCGAAGGGATATTCAGGAAGAAGGCAGCGAATTGAGGTGACATAGGCCGTATAAAGCGCGGTGAAACCGGCGTCACGACCGAAAATGCGGAAGATACCGATCCGTTCGTGAGAGCCGATCGTGGTGCGTTGGCGCGTGATGGCATCGCGCGCGCGCGTGACCGCCGTAGAGAAGCCAATGCAGTACTCCGTTGCCTGAACATCGTTGTCCATGGTTTTGGGAACGGCGATAGTGGGGAAGCCAGCTTTCGAGAGAGCGGAAGCGAAGCTGAGCGTGTCATCACCGCCGATCGCGACGAGCGTTCCGATGCCGAGCTTTTCAAGGTTTTCGATGACAACGGAAGTGAGATTGTAGATTTTCCCGTCGAACGGCACTTTCTTGATCTGATCCTGCGTGAGCGTCTTTGGCAATTTGGCCGGAGAAACTTTGCGCGGGTTGGTGCGGGAGGTGTGCAAGACGGTGCCGCCGGTGCGTTCGATAGAGCGCGTATTTTCGCGCGTAAGGGGCCAGACATAAGTTGGATCTTCCGGGCCGTTCATGTACGTAAGGCCTTCCCAGCCCTTGCGGATGCCGATCACTTCGCGGCCTTGCGCGGTGGTGCCGTAGACGACGGACTTGATTACGGGATTCAGGCCGGGGACGTCGCCGCCGCCTGTAAGAATGCCAACTTTATTTCCGCCAGCCATTTATTTGAGTCTCCTCGTTGAGTCGGGCGCATCGGGCCCCCACATGGGCTGCGCGGCCGAATTTAGTTGATTTAGCGAACAGCCATCGTAGCAATCCACGAGAAAAAACGGAAATGGGAAACAATGCGCGGCTTGTTACGCGGACAGAATTAAGAGAGATCCCTTCCGCCACGGCGGGCCTTCGGCTGGTCGCTTCGCGCCGTTCAAGATGACGCATTTTATAATTTTTAGATTTCAGGCAGGGAGTGAGGAGACGACTTCTTGCGCGTCGGGCTTGAGGCGGACTTCGTGCCAGCGATTGCGGACATGCTGGCCTGCAATGCGAACTTTCAAATAATTTGGAGTGATCGCTTCGGTCCACGTGTCGGCAGAGTGCGCCAGCGTGAGCGCGCGGATCGGAATGCCAGCTTGCGCTGCACGAAAATTGCGCACCTTTTGTTGGCCAATGGCACGAAGCGCGCGGGCTCGCTCGCGAATGGCGGCGGCGCGGACCTGATTCGGGAAATTTGCCGCTTCGGTGCCGGGTCGCGCTGAAAATGAAAAGACGTGCAGGTACGTAAAAGGCATGCTGCGCACAAAGGCGGCTGTCGCTTCAAAGTCTGCGTCGGTTTCGCCTGGGAAGCCGGCGATTACATCGGCGCCGATCGCAGCGTGCGGTAGCATTTTGCGGATCAATTCGATGCGCGCGGCGTAGTGTTCACTGCGATACCAGCGATGCATCGCGCGTAAGATGCGGTCCGAACCGGATTGCAATGGCGCGTGAAAATGCGGAGCAATCCGCTGCGACGATGCTACGAAGGCGACGAAATCCCCGGTGATGTGCTGCGGCTCGATGGAGCTGAAGCGGAGGTGTTCGAGGGCAGTTTCGTCGAGAATGCGTCGGACGACATCTGCGAGCGGCACGCGGGGAGTGAAATCGCGACCGTAACTGCCTAGGTTGATGCCACTGAGGACGACTTCGCGCACGCCAGCATCGACGTATTGGCGGACCGACGCGACGATTTCGTCGGGCGGAAGGCTGCGACTGCGTCCACGAACGGACGGAATAATGCAGTAGGCGCATCGATTGTTGCAGCCGTCCTGGATTTTTAATATGGGGCGCGTTGCGTCGCCCGCGAGCGACTCGGCTTCACCGCGCTGAACATTCATTTCCGCAAGGATGTCGCCGACCAGGATCGGAGTAGTGGCAAAGCTGCTTTCGCGCTCGACGCCAAGCTTTGCCAGTGGGAAGAAATCGCGTGCCAAGTTCGGAATTTCACATTGGCGGGAATTTCCCACGACACAGGAGACGCCTTCGAGCGCGGCGATTTCTTCAGGTGCGCGTTGCGCATAGCAGCCGGTGACGACGATGCGCGCCGCGGGATTGGCGCGATGGATTTTGCGAATCGCCTCGCGCGACTGTGCGTCCGCCGCGGAGGTGACTGTGCAGGTATTCAGGATGACGACTTCGGCGGAATCGTGAGCGCTCGTTTGTGACCAGCCGTCACCGAGCATGGCATGGCGCATCGCGACGGCGTCTGCTTCCGTGGCGCGGCAACCGAAATTGTCGATGGAGAATGTTGGCATCGGGCTAAGACAAAAGTATAGCAGCAGGCCGCGTCTGAGTAGATCAAAGGAGGAGCGAACGGGAAAGGGACCGGCGCGGATTTCTACTATAGTGGCGCGCGAGCCTTTAGAGCGCACGAAAGCGCCTCGGGCCGGGGAAAGCCATGCCCGAGGCGATTCGATGCGGAAGAAATTAGACCGAGGCGCTGGCGGTGCTGCGCGAACGCAAGTTGGACTTGTCGTCGTCTGCGTCGCCGGTCTTATCGATTTCGATAGAACCTTTGAAGTAAGCGCCGTCTTCGATCATGATGCGAGCGGTGGTGAGATCGCCCACGACAGAACCGTCCTTCTTGATTTCGATCCGGTCGCGTGCGCGAAGATTGCCCTTTACGTTGCCGTAGACGACTACTTCGCGGGCAATGACATCTGCCGTGAGGCGCGCGCTGGCCCCGATAGTGAGTCTCCGGTCTTCGAGGTTGACCAGGCCTTCGACGGTGCCGTCGATGGCGAGGTCTTCGTTACCGGTGATTTCACCCTTCACATGCAAACTCGCACCGAGCCGCGCTGTGCCGCCGCTGACGCTCGGAGTATTGTACGTTGAATCTAGTGGTGCCATTTTTCTTGCCTCCCCGGGAAAAGATGGTGCCGATGCTGGTGGATTTTGTGAAACGTTTGGTCTAGGTTGCTGCGGGAGCGGCGTCCTAGAGGGAGTTTCGGGTTTCTTTTCTCCCCACATGTACCGTTACCCTCCTTGGGCCCTATTGCGTTTGAACTTTGCCGGTGTGCGAATTCGGCGACTGGGACACTCAATGTAATTCCGACAAGAAGGGACGCCAAATCCAAAATGGAACACTTGTGTCTGGGCGATTAACAGATGATGGGGCGAAGGGAGGGGTTGTATATAGGAGAGGCGCTAAGAGGAGTATGGTTCATAGCGGCGCAGGGTGTTAATAGAGAGGGCGCGCTGAGTCGCGCTGTGCTGCCCCGCGGTTCGCACAGTGGCTCGCGCCTTGTTAGGCGCCTACGAGCGAGCCGAAATTTCAAATTGCAATTTGTTTGATGTGAGCGATCCGACGGGCTCGGTGACGACCCTATCAAATGGCTCGTCAAATCGGCCGTCGAGTATCCTGGCCCTGGGCAATGAATCAATTTCTGTCGCGGCATTGAACCCATTGAAGCGAGCCTGGATCGAGTAGGTTCCCGGTTTCATTTCGTAATGGCTGCCAGCGGACCCTGTCACTCGATAATTCTCCAAATGTACGGGTATCGAGAACGTTGCGCCGGAAGGAAGTGGCAGAAGCAGCGGCTTCTCATTGGCTTCGTTTTCGTCTGTTGCTTGGATGTGTTCGAGCCGTAAGGGTGTGCCATCCGAATTGAAGATCGTGAGGGATATCGCAGTCGCATATTCTTTCGGACCGGCGGGCGCCATTTTCCCAACATTTAAGAGCAGGTCGTCTTTCCCGGCATTTTGCAGCTCAACTCGGACGCTTGGATGGCTCGGTGTCGAAAACTGATCGAGGCTAATGCTGACCCGTAAACCATTGATCCAGTGCGGAGGATGAGGGGCGACGCTTTGGTTCTGCGCGGCGCACAATCCGGCGAACAAGAAGAAGGCGGCAAGAAAAATGGCTTGGCGGATATTGAGAAGCGGCGTCGGAACGTTCATCGGAGCACCTCATTTTATCGCGATTCTCTCACTTGGATGCGAGAGGTACAAGCGATGTCGTTTCCGTAAGGTTTCCGCATAAGGTTTCCGCAAATGCGGTCAGGCGCGGGTGAAATAGCTGGTGTAGGTTTCGAGGCCAATTTGATATAGCGGCACAAAGGTGACTTGCCGTGAGCCGGAGCCATCGAGGAAGTATCGCGTTTCTACCGACTGCGAATTGCCTGGCGACGGCGGCCGGAGATCGGCGGGCAAGGGCATCGGATCTTCATTCAGACCTTTCGCAGGACTCACGGCAACATATTGGAGCGGGCCGCGCATGAGCGCGACCGTTTGCGGATGCTCCTCGTCGATGGATTCGACGCGGAAGTCCTGCGGGATCGTCAGCTGAATTGTGTCGCCTGATTTCCAAAGGCGGCGAAGTTCAATGTATGTTGCGGGAAGGCCTGATGCGATTGCCTGCCTGCCCATCGCAACGTTTGCTTTGCCGTTTGCCCATGATGGCACGCGCAAGCGGAGCGTAAATTCCACCGGACGTTCGGGCGAAATCGAAGCAGAGATGGAATTTCCCGCCGGATAGTTGGTTTCTATCGCAATCGAAACGGGCACACCGTTTTGCGTCCACGTCACGTGCGACGGAATGTAGAGATTCACGTCGATGCCTTCAGGCGATTGCATATAGATGTCGATTGGATAGTCGGCGACGGTTTGCACGAGTGTGCCGGAGCAGCAGGGCCATTTGCTCTTGTAATAGACCTTTGTTGCCATGGGCGAATAGGTCGAGTAGTAAAAATAGTCTCCGTCAGAATCGGGCAAGCGGGCCGCAAGGATCGTGTTATAGAGCACACGTTCAAGATAATCTGCGTATTGGACGCGTTCGCGCGAGTTGGGGGTGGTGCGAAGGAGATAGCGCGCAAGCTTTGTGGCGGCGTAGGAGCCGCACGGAGTCTCGAAATGGTCAACCGTGGTCAATAGCGATGCATAAAGTTCGCCACGATGCGGTGTAATGAAGGTTTCGTTCGGTCCCCAGCCGCCGGAGGCGAATTGCTGGTGAGTAGTGAGCAGAGTGAAGGCATTGTGCATAGCCTGGCGATATTTCGGTTCGCCGAGCGTGAGATACGCCCTGCCCGCCGAACTGAGCGCGATCGCGTGCGAATAGGCGTGCCGGCCGGGCAAAGGGTTTTCGCCGCGCGCGAGCGGATCGAAGTATTCACGGTCCAAAAGATATCGAATCGCCAGCTCGTGGAGCGCGGGATCGCCTGTCAGTTCGTGGGCCGCGAAAAGATTTTCCGGCATAACGTACGTCTCGTCATAGGGTGGATTCTTCTTGCCGATGCGGTCCCGTCCCTCTGGGGGGAGTAGCGATTTAGCGCCACGAAACACACGCTCCAGCAGAGCCTTTGATTCAGTGACGTTGCTCAAGTGCGCGGAATCGATCAGGCCAATGAAATGTTTGTCGAGAGTGTAGCAGGGCCAGAGGTTTGTTTCGGGCCGCAGGATCGATTGATTTTTGGGGCCGAGCGCGGTGCCAAAACCGGTGACGAGCGCATAAACTTTCTCATGACACGCTTGATCGCGAGTGCTGGCTCCGATTCGCGCGAGGCCGGAAATGAACTGTCCGAGAGCGTGCCCCGGAACGAATCCGTCAAGATCGTACCAGCCGCCCATATCTTCGCCTGGAGCGGGCAAGCCGGCGCGCTGGCGATAGACCTTCAGGAGCCGGTCGTTATCGAGGGCGAGATAGTGAGCGTGAAGAGCGTCGTATTGCCGCTTGAAAGGGCCGCCTGTGAGGTGGACAGACGAGTATGGCAATTCGCGCAGAGGTTCGCGCGATGTCGCCGGCGGGGAAGTCTGGGCAAAAGTGACATGCGGCAGTGCCGTTGCGGCCGCTGCCATTTTAATGAAACTACGGCGTGAGACAGTCACGCGACGAGCTTAGGAGCGGTGCCGAAGCGCTGTCAAGAACGCTTGGGTACCTTCCGGTCGGCGAAATTAGAACCCGCGCCACCGCGGAGCGTGAGCAGGCGGCAGAGCATGGGGCGCTGTGACGCGGGGTTCTGTCTATTGGCCTTGGTGATTTGCCGCCTGCGAGGAAGCGGAATCCTCCTTGGGCGAAGGCGGTTGCTGGAGCATCCTTTTGCGCTCGTATTCGAGAGCGAGGACGAGCCACTGCTCAAATTCGACTTCGGCGGAAGGGGTAGTATTTTTCATGGGCCTAATCCAGGCCGAACAGACCCGTAGCAAAGTCCATCCAGCGCAAATTTTTGTGTCTACCTGATATAGCGGAAAAAGGCGGAGAAAAGGGTCATGCATTCGAGAAAAGTTGGAAAATGTTCAGGGGACATTGCATTCCGGCTCCGTTGCGACTGGCGGGTTTGCGACATGGGGGAACATGGTCGCGATTGCTTGATGTATCGGATATGATGGGGACGCTGCGATGCGCGTCGCTGTTAAAAAGGCGATGCACGCTAACGAATAGGAGAATGGTCAGATGGCGATTTCGGTGGGGGCCGCGGCTCCAGATTTTACTTTGAAGGATCAGAGTCAAAAGGAAGTGAAGCTTTCGGATTTCCAGGGAAAGAAGAACGTGGTGGTGATGTTTTATCCGCTCGATTGGAGCCCGGTGTGTACCAACGAACACGCGTGTTTTGTGAACGACATGAAAAATTTCGAGAAGCTCGATGCGCAGGTGCTAGGGATCAGCGTAGATAGCGTGTGGTCACACAAGGCGTTTGCAGAGAAAATGAGTATTCATTACCCGTTGCTGGCGGATTTTCAGCCCCGTGGGGCGGTGGCAGATAAGTTCGGCGTGTATTTAGCCGACAAAGGAATTACAGGACGAGCGATTGCGATTGTGGATCGTGCGGGCAAAGTCGCGTGGTTCAAGAATTATGATATTCCGACCGTGCCGGATATTAAGGAAGTGGCGGATGCGTTGGGGAAGGTGAAATAGGAGCTTGGCCACGGAGACACGGAGGCACAGAGTCAGAAGGCCGAGGAAACAAAGGATGTAAAGGAGAAAGCCAAGGCAGCCAGCAGGCAGCTTTGTAGCGGCGACAACCTCCTTCAAGATGCAGGTTTTGCTCTGCTCATGTCGTCGTTCAGGGTGATGGTTTTCCGCTTTGCGCCGCGAACGTACGGATGTAGTCGACTAGCTGCCACCGTTCGAGTGGGGCGAGTTTATCTTCAAATCCGGGCATGGGCCAGCTTCCTTTCGTAGTGACCCAGTACAAATCTCCATCGGTGCGGCGGTCCATCTGAGCTTCGTTGCGGAAATCGGTAGGCGTCTTCCAGAGACCTTGCGCTTTGTCTCCTTTGCCGTCGCCCGTTGAACCGTGGCAACTCGCGCATTTTGAATCGTAATTGGTTTTTCCTGCGGCGAGAGCGGCGGCGGTCGCAGGGACGGGATTCTGCAAATTGTGGGCGGCATTCTCTTCAATGCGTTCGCGGACGAAGGAGACAACGAATACGAGTAGGAGCGCGCCGAGAATGACTACGCCGATGTACCCCGGTTTTTTGGAACGTCTGCGGCGTGATGACGGGATTGAATTGGTCATGCGAGTTGGAAATTCCTACAAGCGATGCCCATCGATGCATAGACGATCCTGGCAGCGAGACCGGTAAACAATGGGCGCAGCAAGCACCGCCCCTACATCCTGAATCCACAGCCCAACCGTATGCAACATACTGCCTCGGTAACAACAGGCATTTTCGCACAGTGTCAGGATTTTCCGACGACGATTGCGTAAAGCAGCCAGACGTTCATCGCGAGGATGATCGTGGTCGCAAGGCCTGCGAGATAGTTAGTGGTGCGACGGTTCACGTGTACGCCCATGATGTCGGCTCGTTGCGTAAGCAGCAGCAGAGGAATCATTGCGAATGGCAGGCAAAAGCTGAGCACAGCCTGACTGAGAACGAGGGTCTTGAGCGGGTCAAGACCGACCGCGATGACGATGATCGCGGGGATCATCGTGACTAGCCGGCGCAGGAAGACGCTGATTTTGAAATTCATGAAGCCTTGCATGATGACTTGGCCAGCCATCGTGCCCACGGTTGACGAGGAGAGTCCCGAGCAGAGCAGAGCGGCGGCGAATGCGACGCCGGCGAATTTTCCGAGGAGCGGAATGAGCGTAGAATGCGCGGCTTCTATCGATGAGACGTGGATTCCGTTGCCGAAGAAAACGGCTGCGGCCATGACGACCATGGCGGAGTTAATGAGCCAGGCACCGTTCATGGCGAGAAGAACGTCGAAGAGCTCCAATTTGCGGTGGCGGTGCTCGTTGCGATCGTTTTCCGTGCGGCGCGGAAGAACAAGCGAAGAATGCAGGTAAATAACGTGGGGCATTACCGTTGCGCCGAGCATTGAAACCGCCAGATAGATGGAAGAGGAGTGAATGTCAGGAATGAACGTGTTCCTGACAATCGGCGCCCACGCAGGTTTGCTGGCGAACATTTCGAATGCGTAGGCGATACCGATGATTCCGACGAAGGACATAATTACGCGCTCGAGCCATTGAAAGCCGCACCGTTCGATCATGAGAATCAGCATGACGCAGATGCCGGTAAGGATCGCGGCGGGAAGCAGCGAGATGCCGAGCAAGAGGTAAAAGCCAAGCGCGGCTCCAAGAAACTCGGCGAGATCGGTGGCCATCGCCGCGATTTCCGCAGCGACCCAAAGGAAGACGTTCATGCCACGGGAGTATTGGGCGCGGCAGTTCTCCGGCAGAGTACGGCCAGTTGCGATACCGAGTTTCGCTGCAAGATATTGCACCAGGATCGCCATCGCGTTGGACCAGAGCAAAACCCAGAGCAGTTCATAGCCGAAGCGCGCGCCACCTTCGATGTTGGTGGCGAAGTTGCCGGGATCCATGTAGGCGACGGAAGCGACAAATGCCGGGCCGAGATACCACCAAGGCTCATGCAATTTGGCCCGCGCGCTTTGCGGGGCGTCCTGCCGGATGTCTGCCACTTCGTTGCCAGCGATTGTGTCCGCCATTAGTTAACCTACATGAACAATAGATATAAACTACGCTTAACTAAACAGCGAGTCAATGAATGCGTTTTGGGATGTCGCGAAAAAGCAAGAAGGGTTTGTTATAGTGGTCCGTTAGCAGCGAGGAGAAAGCGATGACTGAGGCGCCAAAACCGCAACAAGTGCAGATCAAGGCGGACGAGAAGGAGCTATTGGGCCAGTACGCGAACCTGGTGGTGGTTCACCATAATGCGGAAGAGTTCACGCTGAATTTTGTGTACGTATATCCGACCGTACCGCAGGGGAAGCTTGTGGCAAGCATGATTGTGGCGCCGGCACATGCGAAGAGGCTAATGCGCGCGTTGCAGGAGAATGTGTCGCGCTACGAGGCGCAGTTCGGCACGCTGCCGGAAGGTCCGATGCCGGATCCTAATGTGGGGTTCGTGCAGTAGCACGCGGCGTCACGAGAACGTCAACCTGACAGCTGAACGAATTTTGCTTAGCAGGCGGGCTGGTCGACTACCCACCTGCCATTCGGTTCGATAAATTCGACGCCGACAGCAAAATTGCTCTCTGCGGTGATTGCGCAATAAGCGACGCGCGCCGTTGCGCGGAAAGAGCCAGTCATTGTGGAAATGACCATTTGGTCGTTCGTCTTCCACGGCCGGGTGCTGAGCACCCGCGCACCTCGCGGGCTCACGTTTTGAGTAAAGGTTGTTTCCGTGCCAGGAATCGCTTCATGACCCGTGATGCGGACGCCTACTTCCATTGGAACGCGTTTCTCAGTCCGAACTGCAATGAATGACTTAGGGACCCCCATCCCAAGTGCCATTTTGCCCCTCCCAGGTGTTTTCTATAGGCACGCTGCGACGTGCCGTATGCGTGTCTTCTTTGGCCCCGTGCTGCCCTTCATCCGATAGAGTGAAACGTCTGCTGCTCCCAATAGTTTTTCAATGCTAGTGCCGTCCGTGGGATACACAGCGACACCAACGCTAACCGTGATTCGCGGGCGCAAAGTGTCGTTTGCGAGACGATCGCAAATGCGCTTCGCCGCTTGTTGGGCCTCGCTTGTTGTGGATTCAGGAAGAATCAGCGCGAACTCGTCGCCACCGTAGCGCGCCGGCGTGTCGATGGAACGGCTGCCGTTTTTGAGAGCGATGGCGAGACGCTTGATGGCTTTAGTGCCCGTCAGATGGCCGTAGCGATCGTTAATTTTTTTTAGGCCATCGAGATCGAAAAGGAGCACAGCGAAACTGCGACCAGTGCGGCTGGAACGCTGGAGTTCGCTTTGGAGGACTTCGAACATCTGGCGATGATTTGCCAGGCCCGTCATGGGATCGAGATTTGCCTGACGGCTGACCTGATCGAAAAGCTGTGCGTTGTCGAGGAGCGTACCGCCGAGCACCACGATATAGCTGAGGACGACCAAACCGTGCGCTAGCGTATACGGCGCATCGAGCATACGGCCTGATTCGGCCATTGCAAGGTTGCATAGCACGCTTAGAAGGGCAGCGATGAAGAGCGCGCGGTCGAGCGATGCGTCTGCGCGGCGAAGACGACGGCCGTAAGCGATGGTGGCTGCAGTGAAGATCGCGGCGGGGATCAGTTCCCAAGGGCGTGGAATCAGAGCGCTGGGATGAACTTTGAGAGCCGCAGGCATCATGAAGTAAAAAATGCTGGTGATGTAGGCGATTGCGCCGACGACCAGCGTGGCGCCAGCCATTTCCTTCGCGGGTTCGCGTGAAACCGGGATGCGATTTTCCACGACAAGGGCAGCTATTAAGAGGACCGCGAGGAGCGTTCGTCCCGCGAGCCAGCCTAGAGTCGTCTGATTCGGATAAGCGCCGGCCGTGGCGACGAGCATGCCGCGGTAGAACGTTAGACTGGCACCCACTTCGATGAGGCCGGCCAGCATAAAACCGAATGCCAAAATGAGCGAAATGCGGTCTCGAGTGCCTCGAAATCGAACAAGCGCGTTTGCAGCAAAGGTGAAAGCGATCAGGCTACCTGCCATTTCAAGGTAGGTGTCGAGCAGAGGATCAGTCACGTATGATGAACTGCGAAGCACCCCAAGCAGAGTGCAGTAAGCGAGTGCTGCGATGATACCTAGCAGCACAATGCGAAAACGATGGATGAAGTGCCAAACTTTGTCCGGATGAACCACAAAGCCCCCAAGTACACGTGCCCCCGAGAACGTACAGCACGTAGCAGGCCGAAACTCTACATAGTTCTAGTACCTGAGAAGCGTAGCATTATGGCGGGGTTGCGCGTATCGTATGCGGAGGGGAGTGACGTATTGGTCACCACAGGGGTGCAGCCGGCATGTAAAAACGAAAAGCACCGGGAAGAGGATTCCCGTGCGTGATGGACTTCGGTTTTCGCTAGACCTTCGGTTGAGGTGCCGGCAAATCGTGAGCCATGCAGGCGTTTTGGAACCCTTGCCGCTTGTGGGCGCCGTCGCAAAAGGGCTTCTTTTCTGAGTGCCCGCAGCGACACAGTGAAATGGCAGTGCGCCCGGCTAAACCGAACGCTTTGCCGGTCGCGTCCAAGACTTCAAAGTCGCCCTCGACGAATATGGAACCATTGTCGCGAACTGTGATCTTCGTGCCTGGCATCAAGCCTCCGTTTCGAATGTGGCGCGTTTTTGGGCGTCGCCTTTATGCCCGTGCGATTTGCTCAGTATTTGGGCACTGATGAATCGACTTCGTCCGACCACGCCAGGATTCCGCCCTTCAAGTTCCAAATCTTCTTGAACCCGGCTTTGCGCAAGAAATCGACAGCCTCCGCGGAGCGCTTGCCGCTGCGGCAATGTGCGACGATCTCCTTGGAAGAATCCAGTTCGGCCGCGCGGCGGGAAAGCTCGCCCAGTGGGATCAAGTGTCCGCCGAGATTGCAGATTTGATATTCGTGCGGCTCACGGACGTCGAGGATATACAGATCGTCGCCACGGTCGAGCCGCGTTTTCAATTCAGTCGGGGTAATTTCGGGAATGTTTGTCACGGTGCTTGGCGCCTCCTCGCCGCGAATACCGCAAAACTGGACATAGTCAATTAGTTCGGTGACAGTTGGTTGCTCTCCGCAGACCGGGCATTCGGGATTCTTGCGCAGCTTGAGCTCGCGAAACTTCATGCCCATAGCGTCGAAGAGGAGCAATCGTCCGACGAGCGGATCGCCTTTGCCAAGGATGAGCTTCAGAGTTTCCGCGGCCTGGATGGTGCCGACGATGCCAGGCAGTACTCCGAGCACTCCGCCTTCGGCGCACGACGGAACCAAGCCGGGCGGGGGTGGTTCGGGATACAGGCAACGATAGCATGGGCCGCCCGGATAGCCGAAGATGGTGATCTGGCCGTCGAAGCGGAAGATCGAGCCGTAGACATTGGGCTTGCCAAGCAACACGCAGGCGTCGTTCACAAGATAACGCGTGGGAAAGTTATCTGTGCCATCGACGATGATGTCGTAGTCCTTGAATATTTCGAGGGCGTTGTCGCTCGAGAGATGCGTCTCGTGCACATCGATGGTGATGTCAGGATTTAGGCCACGCAAGCGTGCCGCTGCGGCTGCGACCTTTGGCTTGCCGACGTCATCATTGCTGAAAAGGACCTGACGCTGGAGATTCGTGTTATCTACTACGTCGAAATCAACGATGCCGATGCGGCCTATACCCGCTGCTGCGAGATAAAGGCCGAGGGGCGCACCTAGGCCCCCTGTGCCGATGCAAAGCACCTTGGCATTCTTGAGCTTCAGCTGACCGTCCATGCCGACTTCGGGCATGATGAGATGGCGGCTATAACGAAGGATCTCTTCTTTGGAGAGCGTCGTTACCGGCTGATTCTGGGCCGGAGCTGCCTGCGTTTCTGTTTTTATTGGCATTGCAAATCTCCTAC
>DATEGW010000103.1:0-5946 GCA_035279845.1 Candidatus Acidiferrales bacterium
CCGCGGGATTCCCACTTTCCCACCGCCACGGCGGCGATCATCTTCTCCCTACCTTCAACAAACCAACCATCTCCTGCCGCCGCTTCTCACTCAAGCATTTCAACCGCGCCAGGGGGATACGATGTGAGTAGGCTCTCCCACTCCGTAACCCTTCTTGACCCTGCCAAGCTATGCTTGCTATGTTGGAGAATTACAATAGGGGAAATTTGCGCAGTGTCAGACACGCCCGCCGTCTGACGCCTCCTATCGGACCATGAGCCTGAAAAACATCATCATTCGGGGCGCGCGCCAGCACAACCTAAAGAATCTTCACCTGGAAATTCCTCGCAATACGCTGACGGTGGTGACCGGCCTATCGGGATCAGGGAAATCGTCGCTGGCATTCGATACGCTTTATGCTGAGGGCCAACGGCGCTACGTCGAGTCGCTTTCGGCTTACGCCCGCCAATTTTTGGATCAAATGGAGCGGCCGGAGGTCGACTCGGTCGAAGGTCTTTCGCCCTCCATTGCCATTGAGCAGAAGACTACGACGCGTTCGCCGCGGTCGACAGTTGGAACAATTACGGAAATTTACGACTACTTGCGGGTGGTGTACAGCGCGATCGGTACGCCGCATTGCCCTAAGTGCGGCAAGCCAATCACGCGGCAATCGACTGAACAGATTGTACAGTCGATTCTGGCGCTTAAATCGGACGACCGGATCATGGTGCTTGCACCGGTCGTCCGTGGTCGCAAAGGCGAGTACAAAAAGGAACTCGAGAAATACGCGAAGGACGGATATGTACGGGCGCGAATCGACGGAGATCTCGTCAATCTGGACGACCCCCCGCCGCTTGATCGCCGCAAGAATCACACCATCGAGATTGTTATCGATCGCGTGTTGTTAAAAGGTGGAGTGACGCACCGGCTTGAACAATCGATTGAAACAGCGTTAAAGCTAACGGGCGGGCTCGTGACGATTGCCGTTGTTGGAGGAGAAGAGCACGTCTATTCCGAAAAGCTGGCTTGCCCTGACTGCGGCATTTCCGTGCCTCAGCTTGAGCCGCGGTCTTTCAGTTTCAATTCTCCTTACGGTGCTTGCCCGGAATGCCACGGACTTGGCTCGAATTACGAGTTCGATCCTGCCAAAGTGATTGTGGATTGGAGCAAGCCTCTCTTTGAAGGCGGATTGGGGCCCGGTTCGGGATCCGCGAATCTGCAGCGCAATCTGAAGCTCGCCTCGGTTGCATATGGCTTTGACTTGGAGACGCCTTTCGAGAAATTTCCTCGCAAAGTGCAGAATCTGATTCTTCACGGGAATCCGGAAAACGGCGGATCGTCAAAAGGGCTGAATTTTCAGGGCATCGTGGCATATCTGGAAAGCGGCCTCGAGGAATCGCGGTCGGACGGCTACCGCGAGTGGTTGACGCAGTACATGTCGCCCTCGATTTGTACCGCTTGCCATGGAAGGCGGCTGCGGCCAGAAAGCCTTGCTGTGAAAATTGCGGGGCTTTCCATTGCGGACTTTACAGCGCTGTCGCTCGATGAAGCCCGGGCGGCGGTGGATGAGATTCGAGGCCAGCTTACGCTACGTCAGCGTCAAATCGCGGCTCGTCCGCTCAGTGAAATTGCTGAACGCATCGATTTCCTGCTCGCTGTAGGGCTTAGTTATCTGACTCTCGACCGTTCGGCTGCTACGCTTTCCGGTGGGGAGGCCCAGCGCATTCGGCTTGCAACCCAGATCGGCTCGCGCCTCCGCGGCGTTCTATATGTGCTGGACGAGCCTTCGATTGGGCTGCACGCGCGCGACAATGGGCGGCTAATCACCACGCTGGAAACACTGCGCGATCTCGGGAATACCGTGCTCGTCGTGGAGCACGATGAGGAGACCATCCGGCGCGCCGATTACGTGCTGGATCTTGGTCCTGGCGCGGGCACGGCGGGAGGTCATCTCGTGGCCGCTGGTTCGCCGGAGGAGATTGCAGCGAATCCTGCTTCGCTTACCGGGCAATACCTTTCAGGCAAAGCAGAAATTCCAGTCCCGGCCACCCGACGCAGTCCTGGCGATAAGGCGATCTCAATTCTCGGCGCAAGCGGCAACAACCTGAAAAATATTGACGTGGCGATTCCACTTGGCTTGCTCAATGTCGTCACGGGCGTTTCCGGCTCGGGTAAATCGACGTTGGTGAATGACATTCTTTACCTTGCTCTCGCCGCCAAACTTTACCGTTCGATGGAAAAACCGGCGGCGCATCGCGCCGTGATGGGCATCGAGCATATCGATAAAGTGATCCAGATCGATCAGGCGCCCATTGGCCGCACGCCGCGCTCGAATCCAGCAACATACACAAGTGTTTTCGCATCCATTCGGGAGCTCTACGCGATGCTGCCAGAATCCCGGGAGCGCGGCTATAAACCGGGCCGCTTCAGCTTCAACGTGAAGGGGGGCCGCTGTGAAGCGTGCCAGGGCGACGGGCAGCGGCGCATCGAGATGAACTTCCTGCCGGACGTGTACGTGACATGCGAAGTGTGCCGCGGCAAACGCTACAACGCGGAAACGCTTTCTGTTCGTTACAAAGGGCTTTCGATTTCCGATATGCTGGATTTGCCGATTGAGGAAGCGCTTAAAGTTCTGGAGAATATTCCGGCCATTCAGCAGAAACTCCAGACTCTGGTGGATGTGGGGCTCGGTTACGTGCGGCTGGGCCAATCGGCAACAACTCTTTCGGGGGGCGAAGCGCAGCGAACGAAACTCGCACGGGAACTCTCACGTCGGCAAACGGGTCGCACATTGTACATTCTGGACGAGCCGACGACCGGCTTGCACTTCGATGACGTGAGAAAGCTACTTGACGTGCTGAGTCGTCTCGTCTCATTGGGCAATACGGTGCTGATTGTGGAGCACAATTTGGATGTGATCAAACAAGCCGATTGGATCATCGATCTGGGGCCCGAGGGAGGCGCGGCGGGTGGGCGAATCGTCGCGCAAGGGCCGCCGGAGGCCGTTGCCCGAAATAAGAAATCGTTCACTGGGCAGAGCCTGGCCCGCCTGCTCTGCCAACGGAACGGCGGCGGTAAATGAGGTCCGATTTGACGCCTGTTCCTAGGCAGTTAGTTGACGACAGCCCAGAATTTTTCAATGAAGCACCCCACTTTTCGCATCCCCGAATTCCTGAAGACATCCGCGTACCATGGGGCATCGGAGACCTGGTTCTCTTTATCGTATTTGCCGTCGTGGCTACGTTTGTAATCGGGCTAATTGTTGTGGGCGCGTTTGTAGCATTTGGAGTGAAGATTACGGCGCTCGAGCAAGCGGGTCGCGATCAGGCGCTCGTTAGCATAGCCGCTCAGGCCGTTATCGACTTTGCTTTGCTGG
Organism: Candidatus Acidiferrales bacterium; assembly: GCA_035279845.1. Taxonomy (GTDB): domain Bacteria; phylum Acidobacteriota; class Terriglobia; order Acidiferrales; family UBA7541; genus Palsa-295. The sequence goes on from DATEGW010000103.1 coordinate 3,356, forward strand.
GCTATCTATCGCTGCAGATACGTTTGAAATTCCGCGAACTCTTCTGGCAGACGATTGGATGGCGCAAGCTCGATGCCGGCATTGTTCCGCGATCTCTTGCTTATGGCGGGCTTGTCTTTGCGGGCGTGGTCATTTCGTTTCTCGTAGATGCGGCGTCAAACTTGCATCCTCCCAAGGGGAATCTTCCGATCGATGCTATTTATCAGGACCGGCTGAGCGCATTTTTATTTTTGCTGATGGCGGTGCTTCTCGCGCCGCTGGTCGAAGAGACAATCTTCCGGGGCTATATTTATCCGGCGATTGCGAAGACCTGGGGTGTCGCTGTCAGCGTGTTCATCACAGGCGCCTTGTTTGGTTTACTGCACGGTTTTCAATTGGGCGGAGCGCTGTGGCAGATCGCCCTTCTTGTAATTGTGGGAATCATTTTCACTTGGATCCGCGCGACCGCGCGAACCGTGGCAGCGAGCTACTGCATGCACCTTGGATACAATTCATTCCTTTTTGTGGGTTTTCTTGTCTCGACGCATTTTCTTAGGACGATTCCCGGGCATTAGGGTTTAGTGGAGCTCGGCAGGCTCATCGGCGTCTGGATTTCCCAAAGCCAACGCGATCAGGGTCTTCTGTTCCATTTCGTGAGCCTTGTGAGATCCGGTGGCTGGGCTGGCTGCCGCTGAACGCTTTACGGAAAGGACCGGCCTGCCGCCTGTGGCACGTTCAAGCTGGGGTAGGATAAACCCGAGCGCACCCATATTCGCGGGCTCCTCTTGAACCCAAACGAACTCGGCATTCGCATATCGGCTCAACTCGGCGGCAAGTTCGTCGTGCGGGAAAGGATAAAGCTCCTCGACGAAGACGACGGCTGTTCCATCCTCTTTACGGCGTTTTCTGGCTGCATTCAGCTCGTGCCCGATTTTACCCGTGCAAATCAGCACCCGCTGTGCCGATCCATCGCCGGGAGCGGGAATCACGGTTTGGAAAGCGCCATTTGCCAGGTCTGACAGGGGCGAGGACGCGGCGGGATGCCGCAGCATGCTCTTCGGAGTGAATACGACAAGCGGTTTGCGCCATGAGCGCAGTGCCTGCCGTCGAAGCAAATGAAAATATTGCGCGGCCGTCGAGGGATAACAAATCTGAATGTTGTCACGCGCCGCGAGCTGCAGGTAGCGCTCGATTCGCGCGCTGGAGTGTTCGGGGCCTTGGCCTTCGTAACCGTGCGGAAGCAGCATGACAAGGCCTGAAAGCAAGTTCCACTTGTCTTCGCTGGCTGCTATGAACTGGTCGATGATAACCTGAGCGCCATTGGCAAAGTCTCCGAACTGGGCTTCCCATAAAACTAAGGCTTCTGGATAATCGCGACTAAATCCATATTCGAATCCGAGGACCCCCGCTTCGGAAAGAGGTGAATTGTAGATCTCACACCACGTTCTAGCCGAAAGATGTTGCAGAGGAACATACTCTTCCTCGGTTTCAATATCGATCAGTGATGCGTGGCGCTGATTGAATGTGCCGCGCCGGCTGTCTTGGCCCGTAAGACGCACCGGAGTGCCTTGCGAGATCAGAGAACCGAAGGCTAGAGCCTCCGCCATGCCGTAATCGAGAGCGCGCTTCCCTTCCGCCATTTCCAGCCGCTGATCGAGTAGTTTCATCACTTTCGGATGAACGTGGAAACCATCTGGATAGCTGACTAAGGATTTGCCAACGGCTGTTAGCGTACTCTCTGAAACGGCCGTAGGAACTTCTAATGAGCTGTCATATCGGCCACCCCGATAGTTGCTCCAATAGCCGGGCAGCCGGCGCATCAGCGGGCTCTTCTCGAGTTCTTTCGCACGCTGGCGCGCCCCTTCGATCTCCTGTCTTACACGTTCGACAACAGGTGTAGGGTCCGCTCCGACTTTTTGGGCATAGATCTGATAAAGCGGCGGATGCGACTCGATTTTGCGATAGCGTATCGGCTGCGTGATCGTAGGGTCGTCGATTTCGCTGTGGCCGTGCCTGCGGTAGCCAATGAGATCGATCACGACGGGAGTTCCGAAAGCGTTGCGATATTCGAGCGCCATGCGTCCAACGCTAACTACGGCGTCGGGATCCTCGGCGTTCACATGAAATATCGGAATCGCCAATCGCTTTGCCAGGTCGGATGAAAAGCGGGTTGAGTTTGAATCGCGCGGCACCGTGGTAAATCCAATCAGGTTATTGACGATGATGCTCACCGAACCACCGACGGTATAGCCTTCCAGGTTGGACATCATCAATGTCTCGGCCCAAACGCCCTGGCCGGCAAATGCAGCGTCGCCATGCATCGTGATCGGCACGACGAGGCGTCTGCCGTCTGGCTTGCGCATCTGCTTTGATCGCGTACGGCCCATTGCGACGGGATCGACCGCTTCGAGGTGGCTTGGGTTAGAGACTAGGTGCACACCGATTTGTTGGCCATTCGCCGCGTGAAAATCGCCCGTCGCGCCCATGTGATATTTCACGTCGCCACTACCGAGAACGCTGCGCGGATCGACGTCCTCAAAGTGGGCGAAAAGCTCGGCAGCGTCGCGACCGACCGTGTTAACCATCACATTGAGGCGGCCACGATGGCTCAT
>DATEGW010000104.1:0-3099 GCA_035279845.1 Candidatus Acidiferrales bacterium
CCGCGGGATTCCCACTTTCCCACCGCCACGGCGGCGATCATCTTCTCCCTACCTTCAACAAACCAACCATCTCCTGCCGCCGCTTCTCACTCAAGCATTTCAACCGCGCCAGGGGGATACGATGTGAGTAGGCTCTCCCACGCATGGTCCGCGCTTGGGCCTGAGCACTATATGAGGGTACATTGTGAGGTTACCCGGCATCGCCGAAAGCTGATCCCAGTGCCTCTCAAATCGCTCCATGCCCCGTGCGGTAACGACGATCTGGGCGTCGGTGGCGGACACTGTGTTAAAAGCGAAATTGCCTTCCGAATCCGTTGTAGTTGTAACCGAATAAGACCTTCCTTGCACTTTCACCTCTGCGCCCACCACCGCCATGCCCTTTGAGTCGCGCACATTGCCTGTAATCCGTGCCCCCTGCGCCAGCGTTGGGAATCCGAAAGACGTAATTGCAAAAACGGCGACGACTAGCCGGTAGCGGGTTATGTAGCCGCCGACCCGCCTTTCCGTCCGGCGCTTTTGCTTTGGCCGTTGTACCGTCCTAAACAAATAATCGCTTGATTTCTTTCCCTCAAGGCGCGATCTCATGTCGTTATTCAACGGGAAGCTATTGTCCCGCCTCTCGATTGTCAACACAAAAGGTGCTCGCCACCGGGCTTATGTAGCGGCCGACCCGAATTTTGGTCGGGCGCTTTTTGCTGCTGGCCCTAATGCCGACAGTCATTGCGTTGGGCATCAATCCCAAATCGGGAATCTTGGTTATAGTACTCCGATTGTAGTTGACAACTGAGTATACACGTGGTATTCTCGTATCCGAGGTGTCACGAATGAACGATTCACTATCAAACAGCGACGGTTACAGAGAAGTTCAATGCATCTACGTCGGCAGTAAAGAAACACAAACAAAGGACATACCCGAGTTCACACGCAGCCGCCCACCGAAACCCGTCACCCGAAGGAGCGGCGAATCCCAAGAAGCCTTCCTGAAGCGCCACAGCCGCAAATGCCAGGTCTGCCACCATCCTGATCGCGATGCCATCGAGGGCGCCTTCGTCATGTGGCGCAGACCGAGGGGTATCGCCCAGGTCTACCGGCTAACAGGCGACTCGCTATATCGCCACGCCGTCGCCTTCGACCTTTATACCCGACGCCGCAACAATCTCCGCTCTGTTCTCGACAACATTATGGAGCGCGGAATCGAAACCGAAATCACAGGCGAGACAATCCTGGGCGCCGTCAAAGCCTACACCTGCCTCGATGACAACAACCGCTGGATCGAGCCAACCAGCAACGTGCTCTTCTCAGCCAACCAAAGCGCGTCGGCAGGAGCATTAGCATCTTACGGGCGCAGCAACGATCAATCTCCCGCACCTGCGCTGACCGAGAGCGCGGGGTTGCTAACCACTAACCACTTGCCACTAACGACTGCTTCTAATCGCAACTCACAAGAATTAAAAATCGACGTAACTTCATGAAAAGAAAAGAAGGGAGCAGGTTCTAATCGCGGTCGCCGGCGGGCGTAATCGAAAACGAAAGGCTCCAGGTGTAGCGTCAAAAATGACGGTGGTGAGCGAAGGGTGAATTCGGGCAACCAACGGGCGGAAAGCCCACCAATCACCAGTCACAACTCACCAATCACTGCCTCATTCTTGCCGCGCGGTAGGGCCGGTGCGATAATTAGCGCATTCGCGCGGCTCGCGGGAAAGATGCTGCGCGCGAACTGGGGGCGTTATGGCAATGCGGGATGCTTGGCTGGAAAAGAGAATCGCGGCGGCTGGTGGCGCGGAGGTTTCCAAAAAACTTGGCTCCATCGCACTAGGAGAAGAACCGGTGAGCAACGGCAGCGGCGCTGAATCGACTCCGGCGCTTGGCGCGAACGCGTGGCCCACGCTGCGCGGCGGCGACCGCAACTTCTCCCAGATGCACTACGCGCGCCTGGGCGTAGTCACCGAAGAAATGGATTACGTCGCGAAACGCGAGAAATTGCAGCCGGAACTTGTTCGCGATGAAGTCGCGCGCGGTCGCGCCATCATTCCTGCGAATATCAATCACCGCAATCTGGAGCCGATGGGCATCGGCGTCGCGTTCTTTTGCAAAATCAACGCGAACATCGGCAACTCCGCAACCACGTCGAATATCGGCGAGGAACTCGACAAGCTGCATCGCGCCGTGCACTACGGCTCGGACACCGTGATGGACCTCTCGACCGGCGGCGACATTCCCGGCATCCGCAAGTCGATCATCAACGCCTCGCCCGTACCGATCGGCACCGTTCCGATTTACGAGGCGATTTCGCGCGTGCGTCGCGCCGAAGATTTGAGCATCGAACTGATGCTCGAGGTGATTGAAGAGCAGGCCGAGCAGGGCGTCGATTACATGACGATCCACGCCGGCGTGCTGCGCGAAATGCTGCCGCTCGTGCGCAACCGCATCACGGGCATCGTCAGCCGCGGCGGAGCGTTGATGGCCCAGTGGATGAGCTATCACAAGAAGCAAAATTTCCTTTACGAGAATTTTGACGCGATCTGCAAAATTTTCCAGAAGCACGACGTTAGCTTCTCGCTGGGCGACGGGTTGCGTCCCGGGTGCCTCGCCGACGCAAGCGACGAAGCGCAATTTGCGGAACTGAAAGTACTGGGCGAGCTGACGAAAAAAGCCTGGGAATACGATGTGCAGGTGATGATCGAAGGTCCCGGCCACATCCCGCTGGACCAGATTCAGCTCCAGGTGCAAAAAGAAAACGAACTTTGCCACGAAGCGCCGTTTTACACGCTCGGGCCTCTCGTCACGGACATCGCCCCCGGCTATGACCACATCACCAGCGCGATCGGCGCGGCGATGATCGGCTGGCACGGCGCGTCGATGCTCTGCTACGTCACTCCGAAAGAGCATCTCGGGTTGCCGAATGCGGATGACGTCCGGCAGGGCGTGATCGCCTATAAGATTGCGGCGCACGCGGCAGATGTCGCACGCCACCGGCCTGGCGCTCGCGACCGCGACGATGCCCTTAGTTACGCGCGCTTCCTTTTCGATTGGGAAAAGCAGTTCCAGCTTTCCCTCGATCCCGATACCGCGCGCGCCATGCATGACGAAACGCTTCCC
>DATEGW010000105.1:0-9738 GCA_035279845.1 Candidatus Acidiferrales bacterium
AATGAGACAGTGCGTCTTGATCCCGCCTACTACCACGCAGGGCGCACCTACCATCCGGGTCCGGACGGCGGAAATCTCCATGTGGAGATCCAGGCACAATTACCGGTGACAATTTTCATGGTGAGCGAGAGTGAATGGAACGGCGCTCTGGCACATCCTGAGGCAATGGCGCACCTGAATTCGATTTGCATGAACGAACACGTTACGCACACGATCTATACATGCAGCCTTCCGGGCGAGCCGATGACGATCGTTGTTCGCGATGAGCGGCAGAGCCTGGAGCCCGTCGTTTTCGCCGGTCTGGGCGCCGTCTTGGACCCAGACGATAGGGTGGATCGCGCGATAGGAGTTGGAGTGGGTGCGATTTTTGCAGCGAAGCAAGCCAAGCACGAATTCAAGTCTCCGAATGATGTCCATATCCAGTATTTTCGTTGGGACTGCGTAGAAAACTGTGTCCAGCCGGAATTGCAATGGGTCGATCAGGCGAAAGAGAAATACAAACTCACGAGTTTTGCCAAAATCTACAGCGGATATACGCCGCAGTTTGACGGTCAGCAGGTTAGCGTCAAGATCAAGTCGCCTGTGCCATTGCTTGTCGCGATTTTGCCTTCAGATGTGGCGAATCAGGTCTATGGGAATCCGGAGACGCTCAATTCCGCGCTGCAGAAAAACTCCTGCCAGCAACGCGGAGTGCAGACGTTGCAGTTTCAGTGCACTTTCAATGCAGCAGATGGGCCGCAAGCGCTCGTTGTTGTACCGGAGCAAAGCGGACACGTTCCTCACAAGAACGCGGAAATAGAGTGGCTAACGGACGAGTGCGTGGCGAATTGCGTCGAGCTGCAACCCCAAACACAGCCGCAGTGATGGTCGCAGATTTTTTAGGACGCTACGACATCGCGGCCTGTAGCATTGCGCGTGCGTAGCCGACGTTGTAGGCGATAGCAGCATAGCCGCCGCCACCGGGATAGCCTCCGATCGGCCCGCGCTCGGCGTCATAATCGAGCCGTCGCGGGTGTTCGGGATAGATCTCGCGTGCGTATTTGTTTTTCACCAGTTCTTTCATTACGGCAAACATGTTGTTCATGCCCTCGTCGATCCATACTTCGTTGTATCGCTCGTAGAGCTTGACGACGATCACGTTGCGGAAATGGACGTGATTGATGCGGTCGCGCGAGGCAAAATAACGGCAGACTTCAACTGGATTTTCGCCCATCTCGCGCGTTACGCCGCAGTCGAACGTGATTCCGTCGGAAGGGCTATCGACGATTGAGATAAGCTTTTTCCAGCCTGCCACAGTGCCCATAATCTGTTGTGAGCCGCGGCTGATGGGAGCGGGCGGATCATTGGGATGCAGCGCAAGGCGGACGTTGGCTTTTTCTGCCGTCGGAATCACAGCCTTGAGGAAATAGGTGACGTTGCGCCACATCTCGTCGAACGTGTGAGCGCCCTCATTCGGGAGTGGAGGCAAGTCTTTGAACTTCATGCCCTTTTCCTCCGGCCGGGTTTGGTACTGCTGATTGGCGGTTTGAGCTAAGTCGTAGTCGAAACCAGTCCATCCGGAATCACCGCGGCTTTCGTCCGTCTCGGCGAAATAGCCCTCCATTGCGCGATGCGCGTAAAAGTTGTATTCGACGACCGGTAAACCGACTCTGCCCGCTGCAACGATCGATTGATTGATCTTCGCGATATCGTCGTCGCGCTTTCGTCCTTCTTTTCCGTAGAGGATTTCCGGGGACAGATTGATCATCAGATTGCCCACGGAGATTCCCGCGTCCTTCCAGGGCTTCATGGTTGACGTGAGAGACTCTTCTGTCCACGGAGTGCGCCCACCACCACCGAGCACGTGAGTCACGCCCAATTGTTTGATTCGACGCGGGCCTTCGGTGGGATCGGGATGCGCTGCACCGTTTTCCACTGGGACGAAAGCGTCTCCCATGCCGACGGAGATCTTCGGAGTGTCTTTAGCTTCTTTCGGCGGAGCAGGGACTTGAGCAGTCGTTTGAGGAAATGCGGCGACTGGCGCCAGTGCAGCAACGCCAAGAATCTCCAGAATTGTTCGGCGAGAAAATTTCACGTTCGGCACCTCGCGTTTGCGCGATCCTTCGTATGCAATCGAGCGCGTGCGGATATTAATCCTTTCCGGAGGGCGAGACAACGGAACTTGCGTTGAGAGACTCAGACTTCGAGGATGACCGGCAAGATAAGCGGGCGCTTTGAGGTCTGCTTGTTGAGATAGCGCTTTAAGTCGACGCGAATCTTTTCTTTGATGACGCTCCAGTCCGTCTTCTCCTCGGCCGTCGATTGTTCGATCGTGCGGACGATGACGTCGCGAGCGCGGGCGACGATCTCCTGGCCATCGTCAGTGCGGAGGAAGCCGCGGGTAACAATTTCCGGCGGGACGCCCATCAGGCCGGTATTTTTGTCGATCGCGATGATGGGAACGACAACGCCATCTTCAGACAGGTGTTGTCGGTCACGGATTACTACCTCTTCGATTTCTTCGAGCGAGCCCGAATCGACGCATACGCGTCCTGCAGGCACCGGCTCGCGTTTATATGCGCCGCCTTCCGGGGTAAATTCGATGGGCTGGCCGGTATCCAGCAGAAGGACCTCTCCGCTGACCGCGCCAACTTGCTCGGCAAGCGCCGCGTGCTGGAAAAGCTGCCGGTATTCGCCATGTATCGGAATGAAAAATTTGGGACGCACGAGTTGCAGCAGAATTTTCTGCTCTTCCTGGCTGGCATGTCCGGAAACGTGAATCGGCGCCGAGCGTCCGCCCTCGTAATAGACGAGCACGTGGCGCCGGAACAGATGGTCGATCATGCGAAAAATCGCTTTTTCGTTACCCGGGATAATCCGCGATGAAAGAATTACTGTGTCACCCTCTGCCAGCGACAGAGAGCGGTGATTATCGACGGCGATGCGCGAAAGCGCGGACATGGGTTCGGCCTGCGTTCCACTGGCCAGCACCACGATTTTATTTGGATCGAACGATCGGATATCTTGTGGCCGCACCACGCTGCCATCTGGAATGTGCAGTTTATCGAGGCTGTGCGCGATCTCCACGTTATCGACCATACTGCGGCCGACGAAACCCACTTTGCGACCAGTTCCGCGGGCGACGTTGATCACCTGCTGGATGCGATGAACCGAACTCGAAAAGCACGAGATAATCACGCGCCGCGGCGCCGCGCGGAAAAGTTCTTCGAGACGTACGACCACTGCACGTTCTGATGGCGTGAAACCAGGCCTCTCGACGTTCGTGCTATCGCTGAAAAGCGCCAGCACACCCTGCTGGCCATAACGCGCGAACGCATGCAAATCAAACGGACGGCCATCGACCGGCGTAGGATCAATCTTGAAATCGCCTGTGTGGATAATCACGCCAATCGGCGTCCGGATCGCGAGTGCGACGCAGTCGATGGTGCTATGCGTCACATGGAGGTACTCCACCTGGAACGGCCCGATTGAGGACGTTTGACCTGGCGCGATTTCGCGCAAGTCGGCCTTGTCGAGCAATCCGTGTTCTTCAAGTTTTTTGCGGACGAGCGCCAGCGTGAACTGCGTACCGTAAACCGGCACGTTAAGGTCGCCGAGGATGTATGGAACGGCGCCGATATGGTCTTCGTGCGCGTGCGTTAGGACGATTGCGCGCACCATTTGGCGGTGTTGTTTCAGGTAGGTGATGTCCGGGATGACGATGTCCACGCCGAGCAGTTCCTGCTCCGGGAACATCAGGCCGGCGTCAATGACGAGGATGTCTTCAGCGTACCGAAGGGCAAGCATGTTCTTGCCGAACTCGCCCAGACCGCCGAGAGGTATTGCCCACAGTGAATGGCTGCTCAAGAGTCGCTCAGTATCTCCTGCGCCATCGTATCATAGGCGAAGATGAAGAAATGACGCGCCGTTCGTTGCTCGCGTGCGTCTAACGACCTCAGCAGCATTTGCCCCCGGCGAGAAAGCACGGCTTAAAATCACGCTGCGAAGCTTGCGCGGCGCGAGAATCAAAGAGGAGGGATCGTGCGAAAAGGAATGGTTCTACTGGCCTTGGCATGTGGATTTGCTTTTGTGTTCTGTTTCGCAGCGGCAGCGCAGAAGAACGTGCAAACGTCCCCCGGCACCGGCGGCAGCCCGCATTTTCGAAGCGAATGGGACATCAAGGGTGCGCACATTACGATCGAGTATGGCCGCCCATATTTGAAAGGCCGCACGATCGGCAAAGAGCTGGTGCCGTATGGGGAGCCGTGGCGCACCGGTGCGGACGAGGCGACTATCATTACCTCAACGAAGGCGCTGAAGTTCGGCACCATTCCTCTAAAGGCAAACACAACCTATACAATCAATACGCTTCCCAACGCTGACCACTGGGACCTGATCATTGGCAAGTTGAGCGAAAAGGGGCAGTGGGGCATACCCTATCAACCGAGTCTGGAAATCGCGCGCACGCCGATGAAGCTCGGGAAAACCAGCGCGCCGGTTGAACAAGTTACCATCTCTATCGATCCCACTTCCAGCGGCGGCACGCTGCACGTCGAGTGGGGTGCGGTCAATGCCAGCGTTCCGCTAACGGTCCAATAACGAGCCCAAATCTGCCCGCCATTTTTCGAGAAGCCCGCTGTCCATTCGGCGGGCCGCTGCGGTATCCTTGCAATTCGCGCCTTGCGCGACTTGATGACTGATGCGGACGCAAATCGCTCCTATGCTGGCTGTGCACGGCGGTTACGAAGCGATCGCTTTCTATAAGAAAGCTTTCGGCGCCAAGGTTCTGTGGCGGCTCGGCGACAAACATATTGTTGCGGGCCTTTCGATCGACGGCGCGCCATTTTTTCTGGCGGACGAATCGCCCGGCTATGGCACGCGCGGCCCACGGCATGCCGGCTTTACCACCGTACGCATCGAGCTTTTCGTCAAGGACCCTCTCGTCGTACATAAGAAGGCGCTGGCCGCAGGGGCGCGGCTGCATAGCCCGGTCGAACATCACGAGCACAAGACGGTCGGCCCGAAGCGTATTCGCCGCATGATCCAGGGAGCCGTCGTTGACCCCTTCGGCCACCTGTGGCTCATCGGAAAATTTCTCGACTAGAAAGCTCATCGAGTGACGCCAACAAAACGAACCGTAACCGTGCCAGCACCCGAACCAGATTCGACGTCGAAGACCTGCTCCGGCTGTCTTTACGTTGTAGCCACGCCGATCGGTAACCTTGAGGATATTTCGATGCGCGCGCTGCGCATCCTGAAAGAAGCCGATCTCATCGCCTGCGAAGACACGCGACAGACGATGAAGCTGCTCTCGCACTTCGACATTCACACGAAGCTTGTGAGCTATCACGAGCACAATGAACTCACGCGGTCGCCGGAAATCGTGATCGATCTCGAGCAAGGTGCGTCCGTCGCGCTCGTGAGCGATGCCGGTATGCCAGCGATCTCCGATCCTGGGCAACGGCTTGTGAGCCTTTGTCTTCGCCACGGGATTAAAGTTGTGCCTGTGCCGGGTGCGTCTGCGTTTGTGGCGGCCCTGGCCGCGTCTGGCCTACCAGCCGAGGAATTTACGTTCATCGGCTTTTTGCCTCCGCGCGCCACGCAGCGCCGCAAAGCGCTGCGCGAGCTTACTGCCGAGGCGCGCACTCTGGTCTTCTATGAGGCACCGCATCGGCTGCTCGATTCGCTCGAAGACATGCTCGAACTTCTCGGGAACCGGCCTACGGTGATCGCTCGCGAAATCTCAAAGGTTCATGAAGAATTTCAGCACGGGCATCTTGCGGATGTTGTCGAGCAGGTGCGAAAAAAGCCGGCGCGCGGCGAGATCACGGTGCTGATCGGCACGGCTGACGGTGCGCCACTCCACATTCAAGATAGCGAATCCGCGCCCAAGGTGACAAACATCGTGCCGCTGGCGAAGCGCGTCGATCAGCTCATGCGCGAACAGAATCTCGACCGCAAGGCCGCCCTCAAGCAGGCCGCCCGCGAACGCGGCCTGACGCGCCGCGAAGCTTACAAGCAGCTCCTGATCACCCGCGACGAGTAGCCTTGGCGTCGTACCTTCGAATGGGCGCATTTGGCGCCAGTTCGCACAATCCGGTCAACTGGGTGCTTTACCGGGGCCATTATCAAAGGGCGGCGAACCAGTATTTCGATCCGAATGCATTCGCGCCTCCGCTCAATGCGGAAACCGATCTATCGCTGGCGAAGAATATTCCGTTCAGCGAGCGCGTCAGGCTGCAATTCAAGGCTGAGTTTTTCAACCTGTTCAACCACACGAACTTCAACACACCGAATACGGTTGTGTTGACTTCGGCCACGGCCGGTCCGTCGCCGACGGCGGGGCAAATTACATCGACGGCAACCACATCGAGGCAGATTCAGTTTGGGCTGAAGCTATTGTGATGAGTTGAGTATTGCAGTGGGGCGCAGCAAGCATCCGCCCATACAACAACAGAGCGGGGCGAGTTCACTCTGGCGCGGCGGCATGTGTCGTGCGCAGGCTGCAAAGGCTAAGAACACAGCCAGGAGTGGATCTGCCACGCTATACGCCGTCGGATTTTATGAGGAGTTCTTTGGCGCGTTGGGCGGCGCGGACAACGGCTTTGATTAGCGTGACGCGGAGACCGCCCTCTTCGAGTTCCAGGATGCCGTCGATGGTGCAGCCAGCGGGCGTGGTGACCATGTCTTTGAGGAGCGCGGGATGAGCGCCGGTCTCGAGCGCGACTTTAGCGGCGCCGAGCGCCGTCTGCGCGGCGAGCATCGTGGCGAGATCGCGCGAAAGCCCGGCCTTCACGCCGCCTTCGGCGAGAGATTCGAGAATAATATAGATAAACGCCGGGCCGCTCGCGGAAAGTCCGGTGATCGCGTCCATATTTTTTTCGTCCACGACAACAGTTTTGCCAACTGCGCCGAAAAGTTTGCGCGCAGTCTCGATGTGTTTTTCGGTGGCGAATTTTCCTTTAGTGAGCGCGGTGACGCCTTCGCCGACCATCGCGGGCGTATTGGGCATGGCGCGGACTACCGGGACTTTTTTCTTCAGGTGCGATTCGATAAATTCTGTGGGAACGGACGCGGCGACGGAGATGAGCAGTTTCTTTTCGTCGAGGTCGAGCGCGATTTCGTCGACTACGGCACCGACCGTTTGCGGTTTGACGCAGAGAAGGACTACGTCGGCTTTTTGCACGGCGGCGCGATTGTCAGTACCGACGGAAAAGAGCGGCTTTGTGGCATTCTTGCGCTCCAGATCGCTCAGGTGAACCGTGGCGGAAATGTTTTTCGGCGGGACGAGTTTGTGCTTTAGGAAAGCGTCAATCAGTATGCCGCCCATTTTGCCCGCGCCGAGCACGGCGAGTCGGAGCTGGCCGGAAGTTGCCATTCGATTTTTCCTTTCGCATCAGTGTGAACGCGTCCGACGGAAAGGCGGTCGGGACGCTACAAGTAAATTGCGCCTGGATCGAATGCCGCACTGAAGAGCCGCGGCGCTACATTTAAACCTTATCCGAGTGCCGCAACAGGGGCGCAGCGAGCATGCGCCCCTACAAACGAAGTGAAGCTTATGTCGCACCTACCGGGTGTGCGAGCCAAACGTCTGAAACCCATTTGTCACATAAACAAATGATACAGGATGCGGCACAAAACAGATAGCAGTGGAACCGTGGGAACTTGAGGCACGTCCAACGGGAATAAGAGGAGCAGCGAGCGGAAGTTCATGCTTGCTGCTCGGCCCAGCGACCGCTACGCATGCGGCGAACTCCTTGCGTGAAGGAAGAGTCTGGCGCACGATTGGGAGAAGACGCTTTGCGCAAGTTGATTCGTAACCGGGCAATTTGGCTGCTGGTGGCGAGCTTCACGATCCTCGTCACGTGTTTTGCTCAGCAGCCGGATCCATCCGCGCAGCAAGCGAGTGCGGATAGCGGCGTGAACGCGTCCGGGCAGACGATCTCCTTCAGCGGATTCGTGCGAACCACAGCCGGAGTTGGAATTCCAGGCGCATCGGTTCGCATTACCAATACCGACACAAATAAATCTTGGGCGACGTGGACCGACGGTACGGGGAAGTTCAGCTTGCCCGCGCTGCCGCCCGGACACTACCACATTGAAGCGACGCAGCTCGGGTTCGTGCAGAGCGCGAGCGATTTTAGCTTGTCTGGATACAACGAAAAGCCCGCGCTTTTGACGCTGAATGTGGCGACGTTTGCGCAATTGAATGCGCCTGCGAACGTTGGTTCTGGTGGCGCAGAGAGTGCAGCGAACGCCGGCAGTGGCGCGGTGAACGCTGGTGCGGGGCGCGGCCGCGGTGGTTTTGGCGGTGGCGGATTTAGCCGAGGTGGCTTCGGACGCGGCGGGAACGGCGGCGGTAACGCTAGCGGTGGTTTCGGGCGCGGTCAGGGACGCGGGACGCAGGGACAAGGCGGCGCGGCGAACGCAATTAACCAGGGCGATCAGGGCGCGTCGGGCCAGGCCGATAACCGCAGCTTTGCGCAAACAGATTTGACCGGCGTGACGGACGCCGGCGATGCGCAGCAGATCGGCAGCGGTGATCAGTTCAGCGCGGATGCGTCGCTTGGTGCGAACGCGAATGGCAATTCCGCGGATGCAATGGTCTTGCAAGGTGGTACGACTCAGGGAGAGAGCCTTGGCGGACCTGGAGGATTTGGCGCCGGTGGTCCTGGCGGATTTGGTCTGGGAGGACCGGGTGGTCCCGGCGGAGAGATTGGTTTCGGCGCGCCGGGTGACGCGGCGGCGTTTACTGGCACGGGCGGAGGTCCGGCGGGAGCGGGATTTGCCGGCGGGGCCCCCGGAGGACCTGGTGGCGGATTTGGTGGACGCGGCGGTGGGCCGGGTGGCGGAGGAGGTTTTGGAGGCGGGCGCGGTGGACGCGGTGGTGGTGGAGGAGGGCTGTTTGCAGGCGGTCGTGGCGGCCGCGGTGGGCCGGGCGGCGCGGGGCGATTGTTCAGGCAGCGGGCGAATCGATATCGATACAGTTTTTATGACACGTATAACAGTTCGGCGCTGAACGCGCGGCCGTTTTCGTTCAACACGACGACGGTGCCGAAGGTGGCGACGTATAACACGAATTTCGGCGGCAATTTGCAGGGGCCGCTGAAGATTCCGAAGTTATACGATGGCACGGGGCGGACGAACGTGTTTTTGAATTACGAGCATCGGATCAACCAGAGCGCGGCGAATAATTACTCGATCGTGCCGACGGCGGATGAACGCGCGGGGAACTTCTGTGGGACGATCAGCAGCTCTGGATTTATAAATCCCTATAATCCGACTGGACCGACGCTGCCTTGCGATTTGGCGAGTGGACCAAATCCGCAGACGGGCACCGGTTCGTTTGTGCCGAATGCGGCGGCGCTGGGGCTACTGAATCCGAGTTATATACCGCTGCCGAATTTCACGCAGCAGACGACGCAGGGATACAACTATCTGCTGCAACTGCGGACGCCTTCGAACAGCGATGCGATAAACGCGCGTGTCATGCAGACGCTCAATTCGAAATGGAATTTGACAGGCGCTTATTCGGCGAACATCGGGCGCTCGAAATCGATCGGGAGTTTTCCCTTCACGTTGGGGAATACATCGAGCCTGGGGCAGAGCGTTACCCTGACGCTGAATCACAACTGGTCTGCGCGGATGGTGGAGCGGACGAATGCGAGCTGGAGCAGACAGCGTTCGCAACTTTCGAGCCCAACGCAATACGGCGCGGACCTTGAAAGTGGATTGGGGATTGCGGGAGGTTCCTCGCTG
>DATEGW010000106.1:0-8680 GCA_035279845.1 Candidatus Acidiferrales bacterium
GGTTCTCGTTTGCCCTTCCGCTCGTGCAGCCAAGCAAACTTCGGCTTCCGATGTCATAGCGCGCATCCAAGGCAGCAATATCTCGATCAACGGCCAGTTGCTCACGCCTGTATCGACGCTCGTCTCGGTGGCGAATGGCAATGTTGTAACCGTGCACTCCGGCGAAGCGAACATGCGATTGATCGATGGCGGCGAAGTCTCGGTGTGCGGACCTGCGAGATTCACTGTGTTGGCGAATGCCGATGGCGCAATCACGCTGGCGCTGGATTTCGGGCGCATGCACGTCGCGCTGCCTACAACCGTCAGCCTCCGCGTGCTTACGCCGATGATCGTCGCCACGCCGATCGAGATTGAGGGCGGCAAGCGCGATGTAATCGTCGGCCTCGATCAAAATAATTCGCTTTGCGTGCTTGCCGCGACAGGCGCCGTACAGCTTGAGCAACAATTTTCGGGCCAGCGCATGATCGTGCCGCAATCCGGCGATTTCTCATTGCACAACGGGCAGCTTGTTCCGGTCGTCGATGTGGGCGGCAGTTGCAAGTGTGCCCAGGTACCGATGGTCACGCCGGGGCAGCCGTCAGGTCCTGCGCTGGAAACCGCTATGACGATCCCGCTCGCAGCGGATACGCATCCCATCGCCCAGCCCGCTCAACAACAGATAGCGCAGGCGCCCGCAGTCGCCGCGACCGCTTACGAAATCGAGCTGCCGCCCATGGTGTATTCGTCGGCGATGCCTACGCCGCCCCTTATTCCTACCGAAGAGACCGCTGCTCTCATCCGCGAGGTTCACGACCAGGCTGATTGGGAATTTACAGGACGCGTCGAAGCGCCTGATTTCGCGCGAGCAATGAGCCGTGCCTTAGGCGAAAGCGGGGACGCTTCCGATTCCGGCAAATCCGCGAATGACGCAGGTGATCAAAAAAAGTCCGGTGGCTTCTGGGCCACCTTGAAGCGCCTTTTCATCGGCTAGCCGCACAAGGTTCCTGCCAAATTTTTCGGGAAATCCGAGTGTCTCGTCTCGAAGCCAAAAAACACTGCTTGACTTGTTCTATATGACTAGAACACCATATAACTAATGGCGACGAATGGAACAAACAGTCCTTTTCGCTTTCGCCTTGATAGCGGAAGCGGAGTACCGATCTATCGGCAGATTATCGACCAGGTCACCGGTTCGATTGCGGCGGGAACTTTATCGATGGGCGATCAGCTTCCTACCGTCCGGCAGCTTGCCGTGGACCTGGCCATCAATCCCAATACGGTGATACGCGCATACCGTGAGCTTGAAATTCGCGGAATTCTCGAGAGCCAGCAAGGCACCGGCACATTCATTCGTAGCCAGGACAAGAAGCGCAGCGATGGCGAGCGACGGCAAAAGCTTAATCAACTGATTCGTGATTTCGCGGCAAGAGCCGGCTCTGAGGGATTCACGTTGGAAGACCTGGCGGAAGGCCTGAGCGATTTTTCGAGGTCGTCTATAAGAGAGAACGGAGGGTGAATCCATGTTGCATGATCGCGAGAGGATCCCGTTGAGCGGTGCGGCGGTTGGATTGTTCGTCGTTTCAATTGGAGCGGGAATTGGCCTCCAGTTCGCAATGAATTCTCGGATAGCGCTTTACGTCGGGGTCGCAATCGGAATCTATCTCTTGCTCGCTGTCAAAGTGGCAGATCAATGGGAAAAGGCCGCGGTGTTAAGGTTAGGCCGCTTTATCGGTTTGCGCGGCCCAGGCATGTTCCTTGTAGTTCCCATCGTCGATAGACTCAGCCGTTTTGTCGATCAGCGTGTACGCACAGCAAATGTTAGGGCCGAATCCACGCTGACGCGCGATACGGTTCCCGTAAACGTGGATGCCATTGTTTTCTGGATGATCTGGAACGCCGAAAAATCGATCCTCGAGGTTCAGGATTTCGTCGAAGCAATCACGATGAGCGCCCAAACCGCTTTGCGCGAATCCATCGGGCGCCACGAGTTGGCCCAGATGATCACCGAACGCGAGACGCTCGGCCATGAACTGCAACGCATTTTGGACCAGAAAACAAATCCATGGGGCATTACCGTCCAATCAGTAGAAATTCGCGATGTGCGTATTCCGCAGGCGCTCGAAGACGCCATGTCGCGCCAGGCGCAGGCCGAGCGCGAACGGCAGGCGCGAATCATCCTAGGACAAGCCGAGACAGAGATCGCACAGAAATTCGAACAAGCGGCAGAGGTTTATCGCCAAAATCCAACGGCTTTGCACTTACGCGCGATGAACATGCTTTACGAAGCGATCAAGGAGCGGGGGTCGATGGTGATCGTGCCGTCCTCCGTCGTGGAAACCATGGGTCTGGGCGGCACGTTGGCTACCGCCGCGCTGCCCGGAGCGAAACGCGAATAGCAATTCCGCAGAGGCACAGTTATGTATCCCGTATCAAGGTACGCACGCAAAGGATTCATCCTTTTGATTGTGCTTGCGGCAGCACTTTCGCCCAAGGTGTCGCCCCAAACCAATCCCGCCCAGCCGCCACGCAGTAATGGCCTCGCTTTTGATGCTGTATCGATTAAGTTACACAAAGGCGGAGCGTCCGCTGGACTTAATCTTGCGCGAAGCGGCGGACACGTTCGCCTAACCGCGAATCTCCGGATTCTAATGATCCTCGCATATAACCTGCACAGTTTAAGCGAGGCTACCAACACGATCATCGGACTGCCGAATTGGGGTATTTCGGAGACGTTTGACATTCAGGCCGAGGCACCAGGAAATCCGACTGTCGAACAGAAAACTTTAATGCTTCAATCGCTGCTCGCAAATCGTTTCAAAATGGTAGTGCATCGTGAAACTCGACAAATGCCCATCTACGCACTCGTACTCGCAAATCCTGGAAAGCTGGGATCACAGCTCCACGAGTACACCAGCGACCCTAATCGCGACTCTGCGTGTGCCGGGGTACAGAATGAGTCTCTCTCAGAGGGCATTGGCGGACAGGCGTCTCATGAGGACATCGCCGCCTCACACTCGCCAGCGGAACTGGCAGCAGCGGATTTACGAGCCTCCTCGTGCAGACGAGTCGTTGGAAGTTTTCTTACGCCGAATGATCACAATCAGGTATGGGCAGGAGGAAAAAATGTAAGCATGGATGCGATTGCAGCTGCAGTAGGTTCGATGGTGCCTGTCGATCGCCCAGTCGTTAATCGAACGGGTCTTGCCGGTGATTTTGATTTTACCGTTGAGTGGGATAGTCGAAACGACTTTTTGGCGGCTGGCCCCGGCACCACAGAGCAAGGCGAGCCGGTGGGCCCTTCGCTTTTTGAAGCGATGAAAGATCAAGTGGGCCTAAAGTTCGAATCAACAAAAGGGCCGGTGGATGTGATCGTGATCGACCATGTAGAGGAGCCCAAACAGAACTAGGCTACATTCCGTCGTAATTTGGGCCGCCGCCACCTTCTGGCGGCACCCAGTCGACAATCTGGTAGGGATCGGCGATGTCGCACGTCTTGCAGTGGACGCAATTGGCAAAATTGATCTTCAGTTTCGGCACGCCGCCTTCCATCGCCATTTCGTAGACGGCCGCCGGGCAAAAATACTGGCAGGGGTTGCCGTATTCGCGCACGCAACGATCGCTACAAATATTTGTGTCGAGCACGTGCAAATGGCACGGCTGGTTCTCCTCGTGCCGCGTGCCGGAATGATAGACGTCCGTCAGCCGGTCGAACGTGAGCTTGCCGTCGCCTTTGAAGCGTGTGGATTGATCGACGAGCACGCGCTCGCGGTTTAGCTTCTTGTATTTCGTATAACCAGCTTCGCTGCGCATTGGATCGATCAGCCCGCGCCCGCCTGTAACGAATTGCAGCCCGGCGTGGAAAAGGCCGCTCCACAATCCGCCATGAAACGCCTGATGAAAATTGCGGACGGCCCAAAGTTCTTTCTTCAGCCAGCTCGCGTCGATTTTTGCTTGATATGCCGAAAGCTTCGCGGCCGAAGTGTCTCCGGCGCATAGCGCTTCGTAGATCGTCTCGGCTGCGAGCATTCCGCTCTTGATTGCGGTGTGAATTCCCTTGAGCCGCTGCGAATTGAGCAGGCTCGCGCTGTCCCCGGCGATGAGTCCGCCATCCACATACGTGCGCGGTATCGAATACCAGCCGCCATAAGGAACGGTCTTTGCGCCATAACGCACGAGCTTTCCGCCGTCGAGCACGCGCTTGATGAAAGAATGCGTCTTAAATTTCTGAAACGCTTCGTGAGGGTCGAACAAAGAATCCGCGTATTCGAGACCAACAACTGTGCCGACCGACACTCGATTGTCGCGAAGGCCATAAATCCAGCCGCCGCCGTATTTGTCTGAACCGAACGGATAACCAAGCGTATGCGCCACATAGCCCGCATTGATGCGGCCCGGCTGCACGTCCCAAAGCTCTTTAATCCCAATTCCGTAAACTTGCGGATTCAGTCCGTCGAGTTTCAGCCGGTTTACAAGGTCTTTCGTGAGCGAACCGCGCGGCCCTTCGGCAAGAACGGTTACCTTCGCGCGCAACTCGTATCCCGGCGTGAAATTGTCCTTGGGCTTGCCGTTTTTATCGACACCCTTGTCTTCAGTGAGGACTCCCGCGATTCCGTTGCGCTCGTAGAGAAGCTCCCGGCCCGCGAATTGCGTAAAAAGGTTCACGCCCTTCTTTTCGACAAGACCTCCAAGCCATTTCACGAGCTTATTGAGCGAGACCACATAATTTCCGTGATTGCGCAGCGGCGGAGGCGTGATCGGCAATTTGAAAGACGCGGTTTCGGTAAGGTAAAAGGCAGCGTCGCCTGTGACGGGCGTATCGAGCGGCGCACTTTTCTCGAAATCGGGAACGAGTTCGCGCAACGCGCACGGATCTAGAATGGCGCCGGAAAGCTGATGCGCGCCCACTTCACGCGCCTTCTCAAGAACATAAATATTTTCAACGGAAAGCTCAGGCAGTTTGCCCGCGGATTTGTGCCGCTCGAAAAGATTGGCAAGATGCAGTGCGCAGGCGAGGCCCGCGGGCCCCGCGCCGACGATCAGGACATCCGCTTCGAGAATCTCGTGTTCTACACTCACCGCGCCATCTTAGCAGAAGCGCGTCGCTCGCGATTGGCGCCCCGCCGATACTGTGCTTCCGCGCAACTTCGGGAATCTTGGCTCAGCTAGCAGTCACATACTTGAATCGTCGCGGTATCCTTTCTCCGTCTGATCCAGCATGCCTTCAATATCAGTCACCGGAAAACGATATTGCACAGCTCTTCTAATGGCTTCCAGTTTCTTTTTCACGTCTCCGGCAGTCGATTTCCGGAGGGCCACACTCAAAGCCCGCCGTACCCATTCGGAAACCGACATGCGGCGCGAGCGCGCGATCCGTCGGATCTCTCGATATTCCGCGTCCTTAAGAACTATCTGCAATCTTTTGCTCATCTCAGTAGATGTAGAAGCCGCGACCGGATTTGCGTCCTAGCTTTCCCTCGGCGACATACTGTTTCAGCAGCGGGCACGCGCGATATTTGGCGTCACTAAATCCTTTTTCCAGCACACCCATAATATCGACGCAAACATCGAGCCCGATAAAATCCGCAAGCTCCAGCGGCCCCATCGGATGATTCATTCCCAGCTTCATCACAGCGTCGATCGCCTCGGGCGTCGCGACGCCTTCCATCACCGCAAACGCGGCTTCATTGATCATTGGCATCAACACGCGATTGGATACGAATCCTGGCGCGTCGTTCACGGCAACGGGATTTTTCCCAAGCTTCTCGCAAAGCGCCATCGTAGCCTGAAATGTCGATTCGCTTGTCGCGCGTCCGCGCACGACTTCAACCAGCACCATCACCGGTACGGGATTCATGAAGTGCATGCCGACAAAACGATCCGGCCGGGAGATCTGCGAAGCGAGCTCCGTGATAGAAATGGAGGACGTGTTCGATGCAAGAATGGCGTGCGGCGGAAGCACACTGTCCGCTTCCTTCAGCACGTGTGCTTTTAACTCAAACTGTTCAGGAACCGCTTCGACCGCGAAATCGACGTTTGCGAGCGCCGCGATGTCCGTCACCGACTTCAGACGCGCCAGAATTACAGGTTTGTCGCTCTCGGGGATTTTACCTTTTTTCGCCTCGCGATCGAGATTTGCACCGATGGTCGCGAGCGCGCGTTCCAGTGCCCGCGAATCCACATCGCGGAGAATCACGTTGTATCCGGCGCGCGCGAAGACGTGCGCGATGCCGTTGCCCATGGTTCCGACGCCAAGCACCGCAGTAGTTTTGATTTGTCGATCAGACATGGAGGGATGGTAGAACGCCGGGCGCCGCAAAAAGCAGGATTATTTTTGCTCCCCTTCGTCGTTAAATGCTTCGCGAAGTACTTCCTGCGCTTGCGCAGCATCGCTTTGCGCAATGAGCACGCGATAACGGGGACCAGAAATTTGCGGCACGCCCATGAACTGGTCGTTCTCAGCAATATCAAATACCTTGATGCCCGCGTCCTCCAGCGCCGCTACAGCGCGCGTATATGCGATTGGATCTTCCCCGCTCCATGCCATCGCCGCCCCGCCTCTGCCCTGCGAATCCTTCGTCGCGCTCACGATTGATCCTCCGCCAGAAACGATACATGCTCCGCCAACGTTGCGCCATACAGCTTCGCCGCTATCGTTCCACGGCAAGCGCCACGGCATTGCCACCGCCGAGGCAAAGCGCCGCGATGCCACGCTTCAAATTCCTCCGTTGCAATTCGTAAAGCAGCGTTACAAGCACTCGCGCACCTGACGCGCCAATCGGGTGGCCGAGCGCGACCGCGCCGCCATTTACGTTGACTTTTTCAGGATCCAGACGCAACTCGCGCGTAACGGCAATTGTCGCGACGGCAAAAGCTTCGTTCAATTCATACAGGTCCACGTCCTTGTCGCGGTCCCAGCCTGTCTTGTACAGCAGTTTTTCCACGGCTTCCACAGGCGCAATCATCACCCATTTTGGTTCCACGCCGCTCACCGCCTGCGCGACGATTCGCGCCATCGGCTGTTTGCCCAAGCGCGCGGCTGTGCGCTCGCTGGCCACAATCACGGCGGCGGCGCCATCGTTCGTACCCGGGGCGTTGCCTGCAGTCACAGTGCCGTCTTTTTTGAATGCGGGCCGCAATTTCGCGAGCGCCTCCAGGGACGTATCTTCGCGCGGCGATTCATCCGTCTTGACGACGACCGGCTCGCCCTTCTTCTGCGGAATCTCCAGAGGTACGATCTGTTCGGCAAAAAAACACGATTTGATCGCACGCACCGCTTTGCGATGGCTCTCCAGCGCAAAACGGTCCTGCTCTTCGCGCGAAATCGCGTATTTTTCCGCAACGAATTCACCAGTCTGGCCCATGTGATAATTTCCGTAAACGTCCCACAATCCGTCGACGATCATCGAATCGAGCACTTCCTGATTGCCAAGGCGATAGCCTGACCGCGCGCCTTTGAGCAAATAGGGACAATTTGACATCGACTCCATTCCGCCCGCTACGACAAGTTCCGATTCGCCAAGCATCACGCCCTGCGCCGCGAGCGCGACGGCTTTCAGTCCCGAGCCGCACACTTTGTTGATCGTCATCGCAGCGACGCGCGAATTCAGTCCGCCACGCAAAGCCGCTTGCCGCGCTGGGTTCTGCCCGAGGCCCGCTTGCACCACATTACCCATGATCGCTTCGTCCACTTGCTGCGGATCGATGCCCGCGCGCCGCACCGCCTCGTCGATTGCCTTTGCGCCAAGTTCTGTCGCGCTGAGCGGCGCCAGTCCACCGAGGAATTTTCCGATTGGCGTGCGGACGGCGCTGAGAATTACAGGCTGTTCGGTTTGCGCCATGAGACGACCTCCTTTGGCCCGCGTGGCGAGAAAAATTGCATTTGCAGCCAGTATAACGCGGAAATTGCAAGGAAATCGGCGCTGAGGTTACGGCTTACCGTTGGCGAAAAGCGGAGCGAGCGATTGATGGAGGCGCTCGACAGACTGAAAAAACTCTCGAATGCCGACGGTTTCGCGGCCAATCTCGTGTGCGGCTGAGGCGCTTGCGATGGCATCGCAAAGCTGTGTGGCGCGGCGAATGCCTTCCGCGGTTAAGAGAGGAATCACCGTTTTTGGGTCTTGCTGTTTCGACTGGCGCTCTTGCCATTCCTGCACGGCCCAAGCCGTTTTGCGGACGTTGTCCACGGCATCGCGAAATTCCTGCAGGACGCGCGGATCAATCGGACCCGTGCGCATGTCATACTCGAGCCTTACGAGTTCAGCGCAGGCTTTTTTGAGCTGAAAGCTGGTGCCCCAAAAAGTTTCGCTGGGGATCAGAAGTTCTACCGCAATTCCCAGCAAATGACCTTCAGCGTTCCGTCGAGGACCCACAACGCGCGCGTGCGAAGATTCATGCGAAATCAGATTTTTCAGCTCGATCTGGCTGCCGGAGGGAGGATATGTCTTCAACTCCAACAGGCCGCCTTGAGCGTTCACTTCGGTGGCGCGACCGCTTTCACGCACAATTGCTCCGCTCGCCTCCTGCCACGTGGCTTCCACGGGAGAGACGAAGGGAAAGCGCCTGCTGCGCCTGCCGTCGGCTGAAGTTGCTCGTTTCACGTTTTGAGGCCGGAATGCTCGTTCGCCTATATCGAGCGAGTGTCCACAGTATAGGCGGCTTTTCGCGCCGCTCAACGGCCTGCGAATCGACGTGTTAACTAAAC
>DATEGW010000107.1:0-4938 GCA_035279845.1 Candidatus Acidiferrales bacterium
TAGTATGCCATCACTTGAAAGCCGGCTGTTCGCGCCGGGACGATATATCGCGCGCGGTCGCTCGGTAACGGATTCGTATTGTCGATCACAAAAGATTGCTTGCCCTGCACGCACGCATCGAGCAGCAATTCCTCGCGCCGCCGCGTTCGCAGCATATCGAGGCTGATGCGAACGTGCGTATCCGCAAAACGCTCCTTGTAAAACGTCGTCTTTCCCGATCCTTGCACGCCCACGAAAATCACGCCTTCCATCGAATTACCTTCGCATCAAACTTCGGTTGTCGGAAGTCTTAAAAACTCCGCACACAGTTGTTGCCACTCGTTAGCAACGGGCGTACCCTCAGCCTGAACTTTTTCGCTGCAGCGCCGAAAGGATTCGCCCATGTTGCCCATGTTGCGCAGATCGTTCCTGAAATCGCTCGCGGCTGTGCCTGCTGCGTCTCTCGGGCTCGCGAAGCTCGCGCAGGCCTCGCTTCCCAAAGCCAAAATCACGCGCGTCCGCATCTGGAAGCCGCCCGACTTCAATCCGCTCTTCAATCAAAGCAACATGCTCGTCACCGTGGAGACGGACGCGGGAATCACCGGCATCGGCGAAGGCGGTGCGAAGGACACGCTCGAGCAGTGCGCCGGATTCCTCATCGGCCGCGATCCGTTCAAGATCGAAGAAGATTGGCAGCGCAATTACATGGCGTATTTTTATCCGCCGGGCACCGAAAAACTCGATGCGCTCGGCGCTCTCGATCTCGCTCTTTGGGATATCAAAGGTAAAGCGCTCGGCGTGCCCATCCACCAGATGCTCGGCGGCCCGGTGCGCAATTATTGTGAGACATACAACACAGGGAATGTCTCGCCGAAGACCGCTCCCGGCGGCGCGCGCCCTTCGCTGAAAGAACGCGTCCAAGCCACCATTGAGGCTGGCTACAAGCTGTATCGCATTGGCGCCGCCGACGCGCAAGACGACGTCTGGGATGTGCGCAAGAGTATTCTTCAACTCGCGGATGAAGCGAAGAACCTGCGAGATGCCCTGGGGCCTACCGGCGATTGGAGTGTCGATTTCCACCAGCGTTTCGAATACGACGATGCGTTGCGTGCCTGCCGCATGATCGAGGAGTATCAGCCTTATCTCGTCGAAGATCCCGTTCGCACCGAGAACTTCCTTCAGGACATTCCCAAGCTACGCCAGATGACCGCCGTCCCAATCGCGGCGGGTGAAGAATGGGGATGGCGTTGGGATTTCAACCCGCTCGTCGAGAATCACGACATCGACTACAACCGTTGCACGCTGCCCAACGTTGGCGGCATCACCGAATACATCAAGATCATGGGCCTGTGCGAAACGCACGCCATCGGGATGGTCCCGCACTTCACCGGGCCAGTCGCCGAAGCCGCGCTCGTGCACTGCCTGGTCACATACCCTTACGCCGTGCTTTTCGAATACAACTACGCCGGCCGCAGCATCCCCTATCTTCCCGAATACGCCGATTTCAAAGCCGGCAAACTCTACCCGAACGATCGCCCGGGCCTCGGCGTCACCATCGACACCGGCCCGCTAACCCAAATCAGCGAGGTGACCGTAGCCTCGCCCAACCGCCAAATCTACCAGCGCCCAGACGGCTCGTTGACGCATTGGTGAGATTGCGGATGTGATTTTAATCCCGCGCCATCGAGGACCTCTATCAGAATAAACGACCAATTAGCCTCTCCGTTGACAGAGAGGCCGGATTGTTTTAATATTACGTCATGCGACATGTCGCCGAGCAACAGTCAACAACCAAACCGCTAACCGAGCCGGTCTTGCTCATTCTGGTGAGCCTGGCAAGCAAACCCCAACACGGCTACGCACTCATGAGGGACATTAGTGACCTCAGCCAGGGCCGGGTCGAGGTGACCACGGGAACGCTTTACGGGGCTCTTCGACGGCTACTGGAAGATGGCTGGATTGAACGATTTGAACAAGAGGATACGTCGCGAGAAAAGCAAGCGTATCGTTTGACGGCGATCGGACGGAGGCATCTTGAAATGGAATTGGACCGAATGAAACAAGTAACGAGGGTAGCTGCGGCACGGCTACGCCAGAAGCCTAACATGTTGCTGCGCCGGGCATACTCCATGGGGCTTGTCTTATATCCAGCCGATTTTCAAGCCCAGTTCGGCGCCGAAATGGTCACAGTCTTCGAAAAGGCAGCGGCACAACGCCGTAGCCGTGGTAGCACATTTGTCCTTCTGTTCTTTGTCAAGGAGCTGCTAGGTCTCCTGATGGGTGCCGCGAGAGAACGCATATCTCGTGACCACGCAATCCGATCGCACGACGATCTGCCGTTCCCTTCAGATGCGGCCGGCACCGAAAGGTACCTGGAGATCGTATCGAAGCGGCTCAGACACGCCATTGCCAACCACGAATTCGTCAACGCCCGTTATTACGACCAGCAGGACAGAAAGGCTCGCGCCTTACTCGCTGAGCTGCGTGCCCAGCCGAGTTGATTGCTCAGCGGTCGTTTTGAAAGGAAGTTTCTAAGAGCTGGCGCAGCGAACGGGATTCGAACGAAGTCGTAGGTACCTTCGTACCGAGGCGAATTAAGCCAAGCGGGCTATAGCCCTCGTCGCATGTCGCAGGCATTATCGCGTTGGATTCGGGAACAGCACGAAGGCTTCCCCCCAAGCCGACGAAGCGACCCGATTTCAGGCCCCATAACCTCCCCATGCCCAGAGCGGCCGGTCCCCCCATCGGCCGCTCACTTTTTTTAGCTGCTATCTCGAACGAATACCCATGATGCCGTTAAAGAACTAAGGCCCGGTTTCTCCCGCGATGTGCGAGTCAAACCGGGCCCGGCCTTGCACTTCTACGCTGGATGAAACTACGTCGCGGGGAACAATACCTGTCGGCGTCTATTCAGCTCCTACCTGAAACTGAAACGGCGCGAATGGTTTCGTAGAGACCGGCTTTCTTTTCAGACGGTCACTGATCAATAACCGTCAACTATCGGGGAGCCGAGCGCCTTTACCGCATCGATGCGCGGCGACGCTCAACGCGAGCGCGCGAAACTCCGCCTCGCCATCAAAGGCCGCGGACGCATCCTCAGCCTGGGCCGAAGTGGCGGCGGCACATTCTGCAGCGCCCCTCCGCAATCCGGGCAATTCGCCGCGTCAGAGGAATGAACCTTTACCCAGCGTCCGCGAGCCGAACAATCCGCATTCAAACATTGCACGGTCCATCCCGGTAGGTGTTGCACTGTTGTCCTCGCAATTTTGACTACCGGCGAAAAGGAAGGGTTCGCCGGAAACAACGCCCAAACACCGCGCATTGTGCCGCGAATACGTCTGGTATGTCAAGCAGGGATTACCCCAATTAGTTGTAGCCCGATTTCCGCCAGCACGCTCGCCGCCTAACTTTTCTCTTGCCCATACCATCTGCCCGTTGTAGAAGCAGCGCAGGCTGGCGTGGCATCTGGCGCGTGTATCGCGCAATGCAGGCGTCGCCCGGAGGCAATACCGCTATGGCGGAAAACGACGAAGACCGGAAAAAGAGAATCAAAGACTTGAAGGACCGTGCGGAAGAACTCTGTGGTGGGCAGATGGAGACGGGCAGCCTTGAAGATTGCCCGGCTGAAACAGAAGAGGCATTCTGGAAACACTTGGTGGACTACGAGGAGGCTCCGTGGACGACACACTTTGCCCAACTCGAGAGCGCGGGTGTCTCGCTCCCGCAGCCGGATTCGCTCAATGATCGGGAACTGACAGTAAAGCTCTGGGAGATCATCTATAAACTCGCACTGCTTCGAGTATTCATCGAGCAGACGGACCATCTCAGCGAGCGCGAGCTCTATACGCACCTTTGGACCGATTCGCTGCGAGAGGACACGAAGGCGTTGCCGCTTGCGGCCAATTCGGCCTGTCATATCCCGATGCTTGGCGACACCCCAGAAGACATCTCGTTATACCTCAAGTTCTACGCCGACGACGCTTGGCGCCGGCAATGGCGCGAAGATTTCCCCGGCGACCCCATTCCCGCGCACGAAGACCCGCCGTATGACCGTGACCGCCTGCTGCCCAAACCAGAGTACGGCCCGATCATGATCGGAGAGCCAAACTGATGCACCGCCCCAAGAGCGGCTTCATCGTTGCCAGTATCGGGGAAAACTAAACAGGAAAGAATGGTCGGGGCGAGTGGATTTGAACCACCACTGACGCTTTTGGTTCCGAACCAGCCCCTTTAGCCACGCCGAGCCACGCTGAAGCCACGCCCCCAAGGGAAAAACCCTAGGCACTGAGAGCAGCCCAACTAGTTAGGTCTATGTTTCCTACGTCGAACGCAGACCACCGCAAATGAAGGGCGGTCAGATTCGAAGCCGATGGCTAAAAGGGGTGTGAATTCGCAGAATCGCCGCTTGAGCTGTCGGAAGCGGTGGTGGAAACGCCCAGCCGGATCTCGAGATCGTTCACGACTCTCTGTGCCGCGTCCACTTCATCCTGCTTGGCACTGATACTATCTTGCTCGCTCTGCAGGGCCTCTTCGCCTGCTTTATCGGAGTCGTGGTTGGGATTGCTCATGTAACTCTGCTGATCGAGCGCAAACTTACGTTGCTGGATATCGAGGTCCTTCTTGGCGGTTTCGAGCTGCTGTTTCGCTGTCGCCAATGCCGCCTCATCGGCGGCTTTCTTCTGCTCCGGAGTCACCTTTCCCAAGCTCGGGCTTGAGGGTGTTTGTGCGTTCTGAGCAGCAGCCGGAGCGGCAGCCTTGGCCGAGTCCGCGGCAGGCGCGTTTACGTCCTTCGCGGCCGGTGCGCTCGGCGCCGAACCGACAAAGCTAATCGTCGCGTTCGACGGCATATTATCGTTCGTATAGACCTTCGCCGCTTTGGCCTGATCCTTGTGCTCTTGGCGGGCGCGCCGGGCCGCTGCGGCCAGTGCGTCTGTATTGGCGGCTTGCGAATTATCCTGC
>DATEGW010000108.1:0-43447 GCA_035279845.1 Candidatus Acidiferrales bacterium
GGAAAACCAGCTCTTGCGGGTTGCTCACGGGCAAAGAACGGAGCAGCAGGGCATCAATAAGACTGAATATCGCCGTATTCGCTCCGATTCCCAGCGCCAGCGTAAGAATCGCAACGCACGTGAATCCCGGGCTCTTGCGCAGCATCCGCAGCCCGAATCGCACGTCCTGCCAGATCGATTCGAGCAGCGGCACTCCCCGCTGCTCGCGCACTGCCTCCTTGATCTGCTCGCCTCCACCTAGCGCGATTCGCGCCGCCCGCCGCGCCTCCTCCGGCGTCATTCCGCGCTCTACATTCTCCTCAGCAAGCATCTCCAGATGCGCGGCAAGCTCCTCCGCCAGCTCGGCATCGCGCCGTTCCTTGTGGAACAATCCCGCCACTCGCTTCATCCATTCCCGCACACGATTCATTTTCAACTCCCGCACGAGCGATGGCGTCATCCTGGGCCGGGCCCCCCTTTAAGGGCGCAGCGAAGGATCTCCGACATCTGAACTCCGGCTTCTAACCTCTGCTTTCCAACACCCGTGCAATGATCGCCGCCGTCTGCTCCCAATCGCGGACTTCCTTCTCCAGTTGCTTCTTTCCGCTTTTCGTCAGCGCATAAAAGCGCGCCCGCCGATTGTTCTTAGAAACGCCCCAGTTGGACGAAATCCATCCGCGCTGCTCCAGACGCACCAGCGCCGGATAAAGCGTCCCCTGATTCATCTGCAGCGCCTCGCCGGACACCTGCTCGATCCGCCGCGCGATGCCGAATCCGTGCAGGGGCCCAAGAGTGTCCAGCGTCTTCAACACCAGCAAATCCAGCGTTCCCTGCAAAATTTCACTCTTGCTTTTCTCTGCCACGCGTACACTCTCCTGTAGAGTCTCAACAGGACTGTATGCGCGTCCATGTCGATTGTCAACAGAAACTACGTGGGAATTCGCTTAATTGCAGCAGCGCGCTGGCTCGCGTGCCGATGCGTCCACGCTTCTAATCGCAACTCAAAATAATTAAAATTCGGCGTAACTCACTGAAAACACACGCGAGGGATCGTCTCTAATCGCAATCAAAAAGGCCTTTTCGCGGAGCGAAGGCAAAGCTTGGTAGGCGTGAATCTTAGAGAAGCGAGGAGGAAACTGCAGGACGGCTCAGTCGCCGCTATTGGGCATCCGCGTGGTATTCGAGGCAAATCGCTGCGCACTGGAGCTCATCGTCACGTCGCGCAGGTAGCGCCACGGGTTGACGGGCGTATTGTAAATGCGCACTTCGTAGTGGAGGTGCGCTCCTGTGCTGCGCCCGCTGTCGCCCTCAAATCCGATCACGTCGCCGGCGCGAACATGCATTCCCACTTGCACGTTGAAAGCTGAGAGGTGGCCGTAGCAGGTGCTCACGCCAAAGCCATGATCGACCACAATGAAGCGTCCGTAGCCCGAACGCTCATCCGCCTCGATGACGACACCTTCGCCCGTCGCGTGGACAGGGTCGCCATAATGCGACGCAATGTCCAACCCGGCGTGGAACGCGCCTTCACCGCTGAAGGGGTCCATCCGCTCGCCGAAGTGCCCGGTAATCTCGCCGACCACCGGCCAAAGCTTAGGAACGATTCCGAGGCTGCTGAGTTGGTCGGCCGGAAGTAGGCGCGTGCCGCCGGCGGACATCGCCACGGCTGTCACGTTTTTCTGCAAGTAGCTGAATTCGTCTACGGAGTTCTGATAATCGGCGGCATCTTCATCTTGCGGAGCGGCGATGCTAGTGCTGTCAGCGTCCGTCAGGCCAAACGGTGTCTGCCGAAATCGCGTGATCCCGTAAGCCATGGCGACTTCGCCCGCCAACGATTGCAGGGAGTCAAGCCGCTGATTCGTATCTTTGACTTGCGTCTGGAGCGCCTGATACTGCTGCTTGAGGTTGTCCTGATCTCGCCGGAGCGAATTGTAGCTAGTCGCCTTCCAGAGCATGCGGGAATACGAGCCGGCCGCCGCCGCCACGGTGATCAAGCCCACCACGGCAAAGACGCCGAGCACGTTCAGCGCGTACGCCGGTATGCGCATGCGACGCATGGCGCCGGAGCCGCTGGCAGCAATAAAAAACGTATAGTGCTTACTCTTCATTCGACAATCTGCCTAATTGGCTTTCCCGAATGATTTCCCGGTTGGCTGACAGCCGTCCGCCCACGCACGGCTTGCCGATACTGCAAGAACGATCTCGAAGAGTCTGAACCGAGAGCCCTGGTCCGAAACCCAAAGGGATTCTAATCATCCTGACACTTTGCGTCAATCCGTAAGTCCGTTTTGTGTAGATTAGGGGTACTAGCTCAATTCTGGTGCTCAGCCGGCTGCGTCTCTTTAATTACATAAACTGCCAGGATGTTACCGAGCACAGCCACCGGCGCTAGATACATCGAAACAAAACTGCGATCCCGAAGAATGGCCTCCGTCAACCAAGCGACGATTAGAACGAGCGATGACAGCCAAAGAGTGATGCCGATCTGCCTCTTGTCCATCTTACCCTCCTCGCCGGACGCAGGAATGCTCGCCCAGCCTCGCGTCTCACTCTATAATCAGCGTCGATTAACTCAGGAAAGGCTATCCCAGCCCGACCCTGTCCCACAACTGTACAGGGGTCCAGAAGGCGGATTCGGGCCAAAGGCCAGCAAATGCCAGACGAAGACCATCTAATCCGCCGTATTGCAGGCGTAATCCCTTCATTATCAATGACTAGTGGTCGCCAAGCCGGCGTCCCCATTGGAATAGGCGATGACGCCATGGTGATTCGCACCGGCCGCAAAAAGGACCTGGTCGTTACCGTAGACGCCTTCCTCGAAAACGTCCACTTCCTCGTAGGCAAGCACCCACCGGAGTCGGTTGGCTATAAGGCCCTAGCCCGGGCCACGAGCGACTTGGCGGCGATGGGTGCGCACCCCGCGTACTTTCTGCTGACGCTGGCCCTCCCCAAGTCGCGCGCCGGTAGATGGCTGGATGGGATGCTTGGCGGCATGAGCGTGGCGGCGCAATCGCTGGGCCTTCGACTCGTCGGAGGTGACACCACAAAAAGCTCGTTAATCTCGATGAGCATTACAGTGATCGGCGAAATTGCGCCAGGCCAGGCTGTGACTCGCGCCAGAGCCAAACCCGGCGACACTATATTTGTCAGCGGCGCGCTTGGCCGAGCACAACTTGGACTGGAGCTAGTTCAGAACGGCGTGGCGCGAAATCGGCCAATCGCGGAGCTGCTTGAGCCGCATCTCTACCCGCGCATTCGTCTCGAACTGGGCGCATGGCTGGCCGAAAACGGTGTCGCCTCCGCGATGATGGATATTTCCGACGGCCTTTCGACGGATTTGGCGAGACTCTGCACCGTTAGCCGCGTCGCCGCGCGCATCTATGAGGACCGAATTCCCTGCGTCAAGATTCCGCCGAGGCTAAGGCGTCTAAAAGGATTCGGCCGTCTGAGCGATCCCCTAAGAATGGCCTTGCACGGCGGCGAGGATTACGAACTTCTCTTCACCGTGCCCAAGAAAATCCTGAAAAAGCTAGAGCGTGCGCCCGGCGCAAAAGCTCTGCGCACCATCGGCGAAATTCATCGCGGACACGGCGTTTCGCTGGTGGCAGAGTCCGGACAGATTCGAATGCTGAAACCGCTCGGCTGGGATCCCTTCCGCGGCAAATGATCGGTTCGTTCTAATGCGAAACGGCGCGCACGGGTTCGGCAGGCGGCGCGCCACTTGTTGGCAGTTTGACCGGCGTGGAAGGAGCCGGAGCGGCTGAGTCGCTGTTCTGGAGACCCTGTTCCGCGGCGTCCGCCGGTGGTGCGGTATCGGCGGTATCGACTTCCTCGTGCTGCGCAGGAGCGAGCCGTTCGAGGGGTGTGACATTCGGAAAGTCTTCGACGGGCATGCCTTTCATTCCTTGCTGCATGAACTCCAGCCAAATAGGAAGCGCCGCCCGGGCGCCAGTTTCTTTTGGACCAAGCGAGATGCGCTTGTCGTCGTTCCCGACCCAAACCCCCGCCGTGACCTGAGGCGTAAAGCCGATATACCAGGCGTCCGTAAAGTCGTTAGTTGTTCCTGTCTTGCCGCCCGACGCCCGGCCGAGTTCCTTGGCGCGAACCCCGGTGCCGAACTGCACTACGTCCTCCAACATCGAAACCATCGTGCGCGCTGTCTGCGGGCTGATCACGTCGGTTACCGCGGGGTGCGCTTCCTCGAGCAATGAGCCATCGTACGTGGTGACGCGCCGGATTTCATGCGGCGCGATATGAATTCCGTCGTCAGCGAAAATCGTGAATCCTGACGTGTGCTCCATCAGCGAAAGATCGGCCGCGCCCAAAGCGAGCGGCAGATACGGCGGCAACGGGCTTGTGATTCCAGCTCTGCGCGCGAGATTAATCACGTTTTGAATCCCCACGTGATCCAGCAGTCGTACTGCAGGCACGTTTCGCGAATCGGCAAGCGCACGCCGCAGCGTGATCCGGCCTTCAAATCTTTCGTCATAGTTGTGCGGCGTGTACTCCTGACCGCCGCTCACGAAGCTGACCGGCGTATCTGAAACCACGTCAAACGGGGTTTCGCCCTGTTCGATTGCTTGAGCGTAGACGTAGACCTTAAATGAGCTGCCCGTCTGCCTATACGCCTGTGTGGCGCGATTGAACTTCGACTGATCGAAGTCATAGCCGCCGACCATTGCCTTGATCTCGCCCGTCGCGTTGTCAATCGCAAGCAGACCGGCCTGGGCGACGGGAATTTGCTCAAGCTCTACTTCGGCGGCAGTGCCGGAGAGCTGTTTTATGTAGACGTTCACAAGGTCGCCGGGCTTGAGAAAGTCGCGCGGCGATTTGTACTGCGTCCACGCAAAATCTGTGGGAGTAAGCATGGCGTGGTAGCGGCCCATCTTGATCCACGCGAAAGTGGGCTGAACGGAAGTAACCAAGCCCGTAACGTAGTCGCCCTTTTCGATGTCGCCGCGCCAATCATCGCTTTGATACTTATCGATCGTTCCCAGATGCTGATCGAGAATGTTCCTCAAACGTCCGCGCCAGCCGTGACGCCGGTCGTAGGCATGCAGGCCGTCGCGAACTGCCTGATCGGCAGCCTTCTGCATCTGCACGTTGAGTGTGGTGTAAACGCGCAGCCCCTGCTCGTGAACTGCTTCAGTGCCGTACGTGTGCTCCAGATATTCCCGCACATCTTCGACAAAATAAGGCGCGAGATCGTTTTTATTCGTTTCGATATGAAGGCCCAGCGGCTCTTTAGTAGCAGCATCGGCTTGTGCCTGCTTGATCTTGCCGTTGCGAACCATCAGGGTAAGCACAAGATTGCGCCGGGCGAGTGCACGCTCTGGATGCAAAACCGGCGAATAAATCGGCCCACGGATGATTGCCGCAATGGTTGCGGCTTCAGCCAGCGTCAATTGGCCCACCGGCTTGCCGAAGTAGTATTCCGATGCAGCCTCGACACCGTAGTTGCCGCTGCCGAGATAAATCTGATTGCAGTACATTGTAAAAATTTGATCCTTCGTGTAGTGCCGCTCGATCTCAAGGGCCAGAATCATTTCCTCGATTTTGCGGTGGAAGCTTCGGTCGGCGCGGTTGAGGAACAGACCGCCGGCCAATTGCATCGTCAGGGTGCTTGCACCCTCGGCTCGGCGTCCGCGCATGATATCGCGGTAAGCGGCCTCGGCGACGCGAGGCAGATCGATGCCGAAATGCTGCTCGAAGTGCTCATCTTCCGTGCTGATAATCGCGTTCTTCAGCACTGCGGGAATCTGATCATAGGTGAGCAGGATGCGGCGCTGCAGAGCGAACGTGCCGATCGGCTGGCCATCGTCCGCGTAAAGCTCGGTGATAACGTTCGGGCGATAATTCTCAAGGGCCTGAATCTCGGGCAGATCGCTCGAATAGACGAACAACAGGCCGAGACCGACGCCGAGTCCGATCGCGCAAAGCACGAGAAAAGTAAATATCAAGCGGCCAAAAAACGTGCCGCCGGCGATCCTCATTCGCGAGGACTGCGAACTCTGCGAACTCTCTTCCATCTTGATAAGAGCATTCTAGCTCATCCGGCGGCCAAGGGCTGAGCTGCGCGCGAGGTGTGTGCGTTAATCTGCAAGCAATAGCAAGCAGAAAAGCGTTTTACAGCCGCAGCATGGCGCGGTGACCGGCCTACTCGACCGCCTTTGCGCTGGATAATTCTGAAGGAATCCGGACTTTCAGCAGCAGATTCTTGAGAATAGACGGATCGCAAATCGGCGGAAAGCACGTCGTCTCAACACACACGAAGGCCTGTGCAACCGAAGCATCAAGATTCGGCAGGGTCTCGCGAAGGGCTTGGGGTAAACCCGAAGCCGCAAGTCGCTCGGGCGTGGCGCGAAGGACTGCTTTCCCAAACCTATAGACTTCGTGCGCCGCCTTTTCAAGTGCCGCGCCCTGCGGATCGCCGGTTGCGCCCGTGATCACCACTTGCAGCGAGTGACGAGCGTGCAGCAACGCGGCAAGTCCGTACGTTCCGGCAAACAATCCATACTGCGGCACCAGCCCGACGAATGCCGCCA
Organism: Candidatus Acidiferrales bacterium; assembly: GCA_035279845.1. GTDB lineage: Bacteria > Acidobacteriota > Terriglobia > Acidiferrales > UBA7541 > Palsa-295. Next base: position 6,525 of record DATEGW010000108.1, read on the forward strand.
GCGTCTTCTCCGCCCACTCTCGGTAAAGCCGTTCGCCCGTGAATCCAAAAAGACGATCGAGCACAATGGCGGCCACTGCGTTCGCGCCCGGCGTGGGCGAGTCCTGCAACGGCTTGCGGCGAACTTCGAGTCCGCCTATGGCAACCGCATCTCTCGCGCGATCGAAGAATCCGCCACCTTCCGGATCGCCAAAACGTTCGACCGCCAGATGCATCGTGCGGTCGGCGGCTTTGAAATAGCGGGCGTCGAGTGTTGCCTCAAACGCGTCGAGCAGCGCCGCCGCGCCGAATACTTGATCGTCGAGCGAACCCTCAAGCCGCGGCCCTCCCGCGCGATGCTGAAAGCCGCGCGATTCATCCCACGCTTCAGCAATCAGCCGATCCAGTGTCTTGAGTGCGAAAGTGCGACAGTCTTCGCGTCCGAGAATATTGGCCGCTTCAAAATAGGCGGACGCGAACATCGCATTCCAGCCAACATAGAGGGTCTCATCGATTGCAGGCGTCGGGCGTCGTTCGCGGCGTGCGGCAAGCATCTTCTGTTTCGAGCGCGCAATGATACGCGCGATTTCATCGCTTTGAAGCAACAGAGTATGCGCAATTTCATCCGCCGGCTGCGCAATCCACAATACATTCTTCTCGCGGTTGTGGTGCATCTCGCCGGTCTCGCGCACGTCGTAGTAAAGCTCCACCACGTGAGCCTCTTCGGGAGAAAGAGCCGCCTGCAGCTCCGCCAATGTCCACGTGAAATAGTCGCCGTCATCGTCCAGTGTCTGGTCCGCATCCTGGCTCGCGTAAAATCCGCCGCGTTGCTGGTCCGACAAAACCTCATTGACCCACGCAATCGTTCCTTCGGCAACTTCGCGATAGAGCTGTTTGCCCGTGGCTTGATACGCGTGCAGATAGTTTTTCAGCAGCTCGGAATTGTCGTACGACATTTTCTCGAAATGCGGCACGCACCACCGTTCATCGACCGAATACCGATGGAATCCACCGCCGATTTGATCGCAAAAACCACCCGCAGCCATGCCGTCGAACGAACGCTCGATCACATCTTTCAATGGCGCGCCGTCCGGCCATGTCTGCCGTTCGAGCAGCAGATCGAGAATGCTTGAGTGCGGAAATTTCGGCGCATGGCCAAAGCCGCCGTATGTCTTGTCGAAAAGGCGCAAGCCCGATTCGACGATTGCTTCGATCACGGAAGCATCGAATTCCCCGTGCGCCCCATGAAATATCTCCGCCTTTGCAACCGCGTCCTCCAGCGAACGCGCGGTGTTATCGATCTCCGAGCGTCTCTTTTCAAACGCGTCCGCCACCGCGAGCAAAACGCGCTTGAAACCCGGACGGCCCATCGTGTCAGCCGGCGGAAAATATGTGCCGCCGAAGAACGGCTTGCCATCCGGCGTGAGAAACGCCGTAAGGGGCCAACCGCCTTGTCCGGAAATTGCACTTACCGCCGATTGATAGCGGGAATCCACATCGGGCCGTTCATCGCGATCCACTTTGACTGCGATATATAGTTTGTTGATCAGCTCGGCTATTTCAGGATTTTCATAACTCTCTCGGTCGATTACGTGGCACCAGTGGCACCATACTGCGCCGATATCGAGCAGTACCGGCTTCTGCTCGGCGCGCGCTCTTTCAAACGCCGGTTCGCCCCATTCGTGCCAGTCGATGGGCTGGTGCGCCGCCGATCGAAGATAGGGGCTCGCGGAATCTTTCAGTCGATTTTTTGCGCGTTCGTTCAGTGCGTTCCCTCGAAATGTCCCGTGCCCTACAACGCTATCACAAGCGATGGCTTGGCATCAGAAAGAGCGACCTGCGTGGCCGGGCAGCCAGATTCAAGCGGACGCATTCGGCGGGGCGCCTAGACTTGCGGAATCCATTAAGATAAGCGAGCGCTGTGCAAATGGAACGTAGAGCAATGCTGCTGTGGCGCCCAGAGCCAATCCGAAGCCGATCTGATCGATCAAGAGAAACGGTGATAGTGCCCATAATTCGTCTAACGGGAAAATGATTGGAAATAGCCGCAGAAAATTGCTCCTCAATTTCGGCGAACGAAATGCGATTCCCGTAAGCAAATAGGATCGGGTCGGAATGCCGATAGCCGCGGTGACGATGAGGAGCGCAATGATCCAGAAATGTCCTGGCACAAATCGGCTGAGCACTTCCTGCGCATCCCTTAGCCGCGCAAGCGCGCCGACATAAAAACAGAGATACATTACCTGCAATAGGAAAAACAAAATTCGTGGAATGCCGTGCCGTACTCGAGGCACCTCGTCGGCGCTTGTCAGCAGTCGTCTTGTTCTCCGAACCGGTGGCATCTTACTTGCATCCGGCTCGGCAACACCCGTCTGTTGGGTGCGCTCAAGTTCCGCGCCATCCTGAATGTGGACGGGCGCGACAAATCTATAGCCGCGCTTGGCCAGTGTTTCGATAAACCGCGGGTTTGTCGCGGAGTCGTCCAGTGTGTCTCGGATTTTGTTGATGGCGCTGTTGATTCCATGTTCAAAATCGACGAACGTTCCCTCAGTCCAAATTCGCTGCTGCAATTCCGCCCGTGTGACTAAGTCCCCTGCGCGATTCAGCAGCATCAGCAGAACCTGCAAAGGCTGACCCTGAAGCGCGAGGCGCCGCCCCTGCTTGCGCAGTTCTCCGGTTTCCTCGTCCGCCTCAAAAACTCCGAAGCGGTAGAGCCTTCTCGATGAGTTTTGATCCAATTCGATGCACCGATCTCTCCTTTTATACCTGTTTCGCCGATGGATTTTAATCGCTAAGTGACTCATTTTGCGTCGCTAAGTGAGTGAGCAGCAAATGAGGCGCGGATGGAGCCTGCATGCATTGCCGTTAGCCCGGACGTATCGCATTCTCCGATTCTGATGGAGGCATTTGTGACTTCAATCGCACCGCTTCTTGCCTTGGTCCTGGCCGTTCCAATGCCCACATTACCCACTCGCGATACCGGTCGCGCCTTTGATCGCTACGTTGCCGTGGCGGAAGCGCGTATCCGGGAGCAGGAAAGGTCGGCCGGTTCCTTCCTGGATCCCATTTTCGATTCGCGCGCGAGATTCGACGCCGACCTTCGCCAAGGCGGTGTAGCCATCGCCCAGGTGGGAGCGACCACGACAGCAATTCCTGGCGGCCTGATTCATGACTGGACCGGTGCCGTCCTCATACCCGATACGACGGTCGCGCAGGCCCTCCAAATCGTGCAGGACTACAACCATCTCACGCGCTATTACACCCCGGAGGTAATGGACTCACGCTTGATTTCGCGCGACGGAGATAACTTTCACATCTTCCTGCGCATGCGAGAACACAAAGTCATCACCGTCGTTCTGGATGCCGAGTATGACGTGACGTACGGCAGGCTTGACGCTTCGCATCAATTCAGCCTCTCGCGGAGTACACGGATAACGGAGATCGCAGATGCCGGCGAGCCGCACGAACACCCGTTGGCCGACGTCGACAACCACGGCTATCTGTGGCGCATGAATAGCTACTGGCGTTTCGTGCAGATACCCGATGGCGTGGTTGTTGAATGCGAGGCGATTTCGCTTACGCGCAGCATTCCGGAGGGGCTCGGCTGGCTCATTGAGCCGTATCTGCGCGACGTGCCACGCGATTCGCTCCGTTCTATGCTGGTCGAAACGCGTGATGCAGTCGAATCGGTCGCCCACGGCAAATGAAAATTCCAATAGGCGGTAGACCTTGCTCGGCAATCAGCTAGGAGAGGAGACATACATGACAGCAAAAGCAGAGACGTATAATTCGGCCGCGGCTGGCAAATTCCGTGATGCGGTCCGCGTACAGGAAGCGATAACCGCATCACTCGAACGAAAGGTCCTCTCCTGGTTAGCCGCCCGCACGCCGACGCGGATTTCACCCGATCATCTAACAGCGCTCGGGTTCCTGGCCCAATTTCTGGCCGGAGTTTGCTATGCGCTGTCCCGCTGGAATTCCGCCGGGCTGATTGGAGCGGTCATTTTTATTGGCCTTAATTGGCTGGGTGACAGTCTCGATGGCACGCTTGCTCGGTATCGATTGCGGCTCCGTCCACGGTACGGTTTCTATGTGGATCACATGATCGATTCTTTCGGGGCGGCTTTTTTGATGACCGGCCTGGCGGTTTCGGGTTATCTGCATTGGCAGGTTGCCGCAGCGATGCTGACTGCTTTTCTGCTGCTTTCGATCGAGACCTATTTGACCGCGTACGTGCTCTCCGATTTTCGCTTGTCGCACGGCTTCTTTGGGCCGACGGAAATCCGTATCTTGCTCGCGATCGGCACCGTGGCAATCCTGTTTTCTCCCCGCGTGCACATGTTCGGCCGGTCGTTGCTGCTTTTCGATATCGGCGGAGTTGTCGCAGCTATCGTCATGGCGGCAATCACGATCTTGGCAGCCCTCCGGCACACCGGTCGCCTCTACAATGAGGAGCGCCTGGAATGATTTATCCAAACGGGACTCGACTACGGACACTCAATGGCAGGTTTGCAGCCGGGTGCCAAATGGAGTCGGCTACTGGATGGGGTTCTGGTAATCCGTGTCGCGCGGATCGAGCGGCTTGCGGCCCGCGAAGCCCTCGTCCTGCCGGTGATAAAAGCGGATGCGGTCCTCCCCGAGCTTCCAGCAGAGATACACCTCCTGATTGTCGATGCGCGCGGGAAAATCGAGGAGGCCAATATCGAGATCTTTCACTACGCAGCCGGTCGCCTGGATGCGCTCCAGCGCTCCTTCTACCGTTTCGTGCAGGCGATTCCTCTCGATTCGCTGCTTGGCAATGCGCTCATAGGGAACCTGAAGCCCCCCTGACCGCTGAATTCTCTCGGCGAGAAGACCGAGCTGCTCATCGTAGCCGGACAGCTTTCGATTCGCCTCCATCGCTTCGATCAGCACAGGCTCGAGCTGCACGCGCAGCCGCTCAGCTTCCGTAAGGGAGAATATTTTGCCGTCATCTTCCGCCATTTAGCCTGGCTCCCAAGCGATCCACCGCTGCGCGCGCCCGACCGGCGCGTTACCCGCCAATAAAGACCATTGAGCGAGCGGGCGGCACAAAATCCGGCTCGTTGATGCGATGGCCTTTTTCCTTCTGCGCCACTATAGCGCGAATCTCGTCAGCAATTTCCTCGTCGCTTGCACCGCCGTGCAGCAGGAATTTTAAATCGTGATCTTCTTTGCTGAAAAGACACGTCCGCAGCTTGCCGTCGGCAGTGAGCCGGATCCGCGAGCAATGCCCGCAAAAAGGCTGCGTCACCGGCGCAACCAATCCAATTTCTCCACGCCCATCCGCAAAACGATAACGCCGCGCCGTCTCGCTGCGTTCGTGCTCAATAGGCACCAGCGGCCACCGTGCAGAGATACGTTCGTGGATTTCAGCGGCAGTGACCACGCGGTCCCGCGTCCATGTGTGCCCCGCGTCGAGCGGCATGAATTCGATGAAGCGCATGATCAAGTCCAGGTCGCGGGCAAATTGAGCGAAATCCTCGACTTCGTCGTCATTTAATCCGCGTACGAGCACGGCGTTGATCTTCACGGGACGCAGCTTCGAGGCCTGTGCGGCTTTGATGCTTGCGATCACCGGATCGAATGTCTTTGTCCGCGTGATCGCCTCAAACCTCTCCGGCTTCAACGAATCCAGGCTGATATTGATCCGGTCCAGGCCTGACGCGACGAGACTGTCCAGTCGCTCAGCAAGCGTAAATCCGTTCGTGGTGAGCGAAAGATCGGGCACGCCGAGCGCCTTCAGTCGGCCGATAAATTCCACGACGCCGGGACGCACCAGCGGCTCGCCACCAGTAACGCGCACTTTGCGAATACCCAGGCCGATTAGAATCCGCACAAGGCGCTCGTATTCATCAAACGAAAGCCGCTCCGCTCCAGGAATGTCATTTTCTCCCGAGCGGCAATAGACGCACCGGAAGTTGCAGCGGTCCGTAATGGAAACGCGCAAATCCGTGATTTGCCGGCCGAAATTGTCGGTGAGAGCCATTCGCCAGTAACCGAAATGTCCGGGGAATTGCCGACGTCCGCGGACTAACGGGGATAAAGGAATTGTACGCTGGGCGGAGCCGCAGGGGCAATCAGGCGTTGAAGGCGCGGCCGCGGCTCAGGTTACGGATCTCCTTGCGATAATCCGGCGCATAGACTTCCACCGTACGGCACATTTCATACAACCGCGAGCGGATGCGCTTTCCGATCCGGTCCGTGAGCGAATCTTCCGTCATCGGCGTCCGTGAGCCCGGCGTCCGCGACACATTGAAAGAGATAGGAGAGGAATCCGCATCAAGATAGTTCGTCGTAAGCAGGGTGACGCGCTTTTCGTTGTAGCGCGAATTGAGAATGTGCCCCACCGTTTCGAGCGCCCACGGAGACGGTTTACTCGCCCCAAGGTCATCGAGAACGAGCACTTCCGTCTTCAGCACGGGCTCCAGCACGCCCATTTCGGTCGATTGGCTTTCGGGATTGTAACTGTCTTGAATTTCCTTCAGCAGTTCCCGGTAGTCGTAAAAAAGGCCGCCGTGCCCGCGCAGGACAATTTCCTTTAGGGCGGCAACAACCAGATGTGTCTTCCCGACGCCGCAGGGACCCATCAGCAACAGTCCTTGCTCGCTCTGCATCTCGCGCACTGGCGAAAATTCCTGCGCGAAGCGTTCCACCAAGAGCTTTGCCTGCACGAGACTCCGATTCCAGGCATCAACTTCAGCCCGCGTCGGGCCTTCGTGCTCGTTATCCGTCTCGTAATTCAAGAAATCGCAATGCCGATAGCGTTCGGGCACTCGCGCTTTCGCCAAAGCCCGCTCGGTGCGATCGCCCTGCGTGCAATCGCAAGGCACAGCCCAAACGGGTTTGGCCGGAGCGCTGCTCGGCTGTGTCGAGCCGACCGACGCATTCGCCGCCAGCGCTTCTTCCGCAGGACGTTCCACCGTCTTCCAGCCGCTGCCATTGCAAACAGGACAATCTGCGCGCGCCATAGAGCAAGGATATTCGCACACGCAAGCGAGCGCAAGGCGACGCGCTTGTGAAAAGCTGATTGGCTTGTGGAAATAAAAGGAGACTAAAATCGGCAACGCGATGTGTTACTTCTCGACGCGGATCGCATGCCGAGGGGCGGCACGGACAATTGCATTGCGCGAACGACGCTCGTCGGGCGTGTGAAAATTGTGCGCGACCTCGGTCCGCACAAACTTGATGAACGCTTCCATTTGCGACTGCATGTCCGCCATTTTGTCGCGCATGTTGAGAATAATTTCGATTCCCGCAAGATTCACGCCGAGCTCGCGCGTCAGATTGAGGATTACTTCCAGCCGTTCCAGGTCTTGATCGGTATAAAGCCGCGTATTTCCCTGCGAACGCGACGGAGTAAGCAACCCGACGCGTTCATAGAGCCTCAGCGTCTGCGGATGCAGCTTGTAAAGCTCCGCGACCGCGCTGATCATGTAACCGGCTTTGGCTTTTTTCCGGCCTCGAGCGACCATCTCACTCCTCATCTAAAAAATTCACAAAAGCAGCGCTTATCACAAAGCGGCTCGCGAAAAAATCTCACCGCGCGGATCCTCGGGCTCCAGCTTCGCCAGATCGCGCAAGAGCGTCCGCACGCGCTCGTCTTCCGGTTTTGGCACCACCACTTGCACTTCCACGATCTGGTCGCCACGTTTGCCGGATTGCCGTGCGGAAGGCGCGCCCTTTTCGCGCAAGCGAAGCTTCGTACCGCTGTTCGTCCCTGGCGGAATCCGCACCTGCGAGCGCCCATCGATCGTCGGCACCTCGACCTTTGCTCCGAGCGAGGCTTCCGTCACGGTGATCGGCACAACGGTGTAAAGATCGTCGCCGCGCCGGTCAAAAAAAGCGTGTGGCTGCACATTCATGATGATGTAAAGATCGCCCGGCGGCCCGCCCTGCACACCGGCATTTCCTCGCCCCGCTACACGAACGCGCGATCCGGTCTGCGCGCCCGGAGGGATTCGGACGTCGAGAGTCTCCACTTTCTGCACTCGCCCCTCGCCACCGCAATTCCGGCAGAGCGTGCGGAGCTTTCCGCTGCCGCCACACCGCGAGCAGGTTACCTGAAAACGCATCTTGCCGCCGGTCTGCGTTACGCGGCCTGTGCCGCCGCACGTGGGACAAGTTTTCTCTTCTCCGGGCTCGAATCCGCGGCCGTGGCAAATGTTGCAGACATCAAGCCGCGTAAAGTTTAGCTTCTTCACCGTGCCGCGCATCGCTTCCGCGAACGATATATCGATCTGGTACTCGAGGTCGGTGCCTGGCTCGTGTTCGCGCACCGGCTGTTGCGCCGCAGTCGCGCCGCGAAAGAACTGGCTGAAAAGATCGCGAAAACTTCCACCACCCCCGCCTTGGGCACCGGCGCCGCCGAAATCGAACCCACCGAAATCGAAATGAATATCCTCCGGCGAAACACCGCCGTATCCGCCGCCCGAAGGTGGAACGCCGCCCGCGCCGGGTACGTTGAAGCCGAATTGGTCATACATCTGGCGTTTCTTCGTATCGGAAAGCGTCTCGTAGGCTTCCTGTATCTGCTTGAATTTTTCTTCGGCTGATTTATCGCCTGGATTCAGATCGGGATGATACTTGCGCGCGAGCTTACGGTAGGCTGCGCGAATGTCCTTCACGCTCGCCTTGCGCGGCACTCCAAGCAGTTCGTAATAATCAGTTTTTGTGGTCGTTGCCATTGGTTACAGGTGCCTGTCAATCTCTTCATCCTGAAGGCGGTGCATTAGCCGCCTGAAAGATCCTCTTCATCCCGCCGAGCTGCCACGGATCACAATTTCGCCCAGCGCTCGTTCCATTGCGAAAGTTCCTCGGCTTCTCGCGCCATCTCTTCCATTTTTTGCCGCTGGCCCTCGGAACGCCCCGCCATAGCGGTTTCTTTCTGGCTGGCGCGCTCCATCCAGCGGTCCAGCAGCGCAACCTTCTGCTCAACGCTCGCCGGATCGGACTTGAAACGCAGGAATGTTCCCGTGATTTCTATCGAGCGTGGCGCGAAATCCGGCGGGACATCCTGCTGAGCATCGTAGAAAAGGCGGCGCCAGTCGCCGGAGGGTGAAGCGCTGATGGAAAGCTGCACGAGAAATACGTTGTCGCGAATTTTCTGCACTGCCTGAGGCGGACTTGCCCGCCGGACACCACTTGTCGTCAAAATGACTCTCCCCGAATGAAGCCGTAGGGGGCGCGTGCTTGTTTACCCTGAGTGTTCTTACGAAGGGCTGCGCCCCTTACATTGCCTCAGCTGTCTTAATTCGGCTTCTTGGACTCATCCACATCGACGAACTCGGCGTCCACCACATCACCTTGCTGCTGCCCACCCGCAGCCCCGGAAGCGTCTGGCGGTCCGCCCGGACCCGCATTTCCAGCCGCCGAAGCGCCCGCTGCCTGCTGCGATTTGTAAAGCGTCTCAGCGATTCGGTGCGAAGCCTTCGTCAAACCCTCGATTGCGGAATTCAAGCGATCAAGTTTGCCCTCTGAGAGAGCTTGTCGCCCCTCTTCGATGGCCTCTTCGGCCGCCTTGGCATCCGCCTCTGCGAGCTTCTCGCGGTTCTCCTTAATCAGCTTCTCCGTTTGGTAGACCATATTGTCAAGCCGGTTGCGCGCATCCACTTCCGCCACACGCTGTTTATCTTCCGAAGCGTGCGCTTCAGCCTCCTTCGCCAACCGATCCGCCTCGTCCTTGCTCAGGCCCGTTGACGACGTGATCGTAATCTTCTGCTCCTTGTTCGTCGCCGTATCCTTCGCCGAGACGTTCAAGATGCCGTTCGCGTCGATATCAAACGTAACCTCCACCTGCGGCAATCCTCGCGGAGCTGGCGGAATCCCGATCAACTGGAATTTCCCCAGCGTGCGGTTGCCACTAGCCACCGGCCGCTCGCCTTGCAACACGTGAATCTCCACGGACGTCTGGTTGTCAGCAGCCGTCGAGAATACTTCCGACTTACGCGTAGGAATCGTCGTGTTGCGCGGAATCAGCACGGTCATCACACCGCCAAGAGTTTCGACGCCAAGCGAAAGCGGCGTCACGTCCAGCAACAGGATGTCCTTCACTTCGCCCGCGAGCACGCCACCCTGAATGGCAGCGCCCACGGCGACCACTTCATCCGGGTTAACGCCCTTGTGCCCTTCACGTCCAAAAATCTGCTTCACAAGCTCTTGGATCATGGGCATCCGGGTTTGTCCGCCGACGAGCACGACCTCATTGATCTTGCTCTTATCGACGCCGGCGTCCTTCATGCACAGTTCGCAGGGGCCCGCGGACTTCTTCACGATGTCTTCCACCATCGACTCAAGCCGCGCCCGCGTGAGTTTCTTCACAAGGTGCTTCGGGCCGGTCGCGTCCGCCGTGATGAAAGGCAGATTGATCTCTGTTTCCATCGTGGTCGAAAGCTCGATCTTGGCGCGCTCGGCCGCATCGCGCAGCCGTTGCAACGCCATTTCGTTGCCCTTGCCACGCAAATCAAGGCCTTCGTCCCGTTTAAACTCCTCGATCAGCCAATCCACAAGTCGCTGGTCGATGTTATCGCCGCCCAGATGCGTGTCGCCATTGGTGGCCTTCACTTCGATCACGCCTTCGCCTACTTCGAGAATCGAAATATCGAATGTGCCGCCGCCAAAGTCATAAACGGCGATCGTTTCTTCTTTCTTTTTGTCGAGACCGTAGGCCAAAGCGGCCGCCGTCGGTTCGTTGATGATGCGCTTCACTTCCAAACCGGCGATTTTGCCCGCGTCTTTCGTCGCCTGCCGCTGCGCATCATTGAAGTACGCCGGAACCGTGATAACCGCCTCGGTCACTTTCTCGCCGAGAAAGTCTTCCGCCGCCGTCTTTAACTTCTGAAGGATCATCGCCGAAATTTCGGGTGGGCTGAACTCCTTGCCCTGCCCGACAACGGCAACATGGTCGCCCTGCTTAACGACCTTATAGGGGACCATCTTCATTTCTTCGTTCACTTCTTCAAAGCGCCGGCCCATGAAGCGCTTGATCGAATAAATCGTGTTTTCCGGGTTAGTGATCGCCTGTCGCTTCGCCACTTGTCCCACAAGGCGCTCGCCGCTTTTGGTGACGCCTACCACTGAAGGCGTTGTACGCGCCCCCTCCTGGTTAGGGATCACGGTCGGCTCACCGCCCTGCATCACGGCCACAACTGAGTTGGTCGTGCCCAAATCAATCCCAATAATCTTGCTCATCAGTAGCTCCTAAGTAACGAACAGGCCGTGAGCCTGGTTCGCATCCTCTGCACGATGAACATAATACAGGTTGAGTGCATCATTGTCAAGAATCCTGTATATGCCCTCATATATATTTGTATTTATTGTACTTGCGCCTTGACCGGCATTTACCCCTTCGCCTCAGCAATTCGATCTTCGGGCAAGCAAATCCCCCATCCAAAGTGGCATCCTAAACTGTCGGCACGCCAATCCGCCGCACATTTCAAACCATGGGTCACTGGTTCTAAAGAGGGCAAGCGGACCGGAGGCCGTGTCGAATGCTGTGGTACATTTCGCGCTACAATACGTCTGTCTGAAGGAAACAGAATAGGTGGGATCATGAAGCCAAATAACTATTCCGTGTGGAAGCGACTTTCGCTTTGCGCCGCGATTGCAACCACCGCGATTTTCGCCGCTGTTGCGTGCGCAAACTTGACTGCGGCGCCGCGCTCAGCGCAGAAAGCGGCTCATCGGGCGGCTGTCCACGCAGTAGCGCCTCTGGCCGCGCCTGTGAAGACCTACGGCTCCAAATCCGCGCCGATCACAGTTGAAGCCTTCACGGATTATCAGTGCCCCGGATGCCGCGCTCTTTACGAGCAAGCCCTCAAGCCCATGATCAATGACTACGTTGCATCGGGCAAAGTCTACTTGATCCATCACGATTTCCCGCTCGTAATGCACCAATATTCCGGCCAGGCGGCTCGCTGGGCGAACGCGTCCGCAATGGTGGGCGAATTCGGTCCCGCAGAAGCGGCTCTCTTTGACAATCAGCCAAGCTGGGAGTCTGACGGCAATATTTCAAAATGGGTCTCCGCATCGATGCCAAAGGCTGATTTCGAGCGAGTGCAGGCCATCATGAAAAGCTGCACGAGTCCCGCTCCGCAGGCTACCACGCCTGACGCCGATCCTCTTGCAAAAAGCGGTCACGGATGCCCGGTCGATTCGTACATCGCACCCGATATTAAGCTGGGCTTCGGCGTTCCTGTGAACTACACGCCGACTTACATCATCACTTACAAAGGCAAGAAGATCGCCACCAGTTCGAATATCGTTACATGGCCGATTTTGAAGCAATTTTTCGATTCGCTGCTAAGTCAGTAAGGCGTTATTCTCTTTGCCGTCGCAACTTACACCAGCAAACCAGCGATGGGGGATGATTTGAACATTGAACCGCACTCTTACAGACACTCCGATGGCCCGGTCTGGCGCCGCGCGGCAATGAACGCGCTTTACGCAGCCGCCGCATTGGCGCTTTTCGCGGTAGCCACGTTGCATGCAGCGCCTCAAACGGCTCACGTGGCGCACAAAGCGCCTCCAACCAAAGCAACCGTATCGATTTCAGATCCCGTAAAAACGTACGGCTCAAAGGGCGCCCCAATCACGCTCGAGCTTTTTACGGATTACGAATGCCCCATCTGCCGCAGCTTTTACGAAAACACGCTGCGTTCTCTCATCAACGATTACGTCGCGGCCGGCAAAGTCTATATCATCCATCATGATTACCCGCTCTCCATGCACCCATATTCTGGTCAGGCAGCGCGCTGGGCAGACGCCGCTGCAACCGTGGGCGAATTTGGCTCAGCCGAAGGCGCTCTTTACGATAATCAAGATAAGTGGGCTGCAAACGGCAACATCGCGCCCTTCATTGCGCAAGCCATGCCGCACTCAGACTTTGAAAAGGTAGCGGCCGTCATGAAGGATTGCACCACGCCCGCGCCGCAAGTCACGATGTCCAACGTCGATCCGCTCGCCAAGAGCGGTCACTCGTGCCCGGTCGATCCCTCCATCGCAAAAGACATCGAGGTGGGCTACAAAGCAAACGTCAACGCCACTCCCACCTACGTCATCTATCACAATGGCCAAAAAATAGCCCAGGGCTCCAGCTACGTTTCATGGCCCATTTTCAGGCAGTTTCTCGATTCGATTCTGAGCCAGTAGATCCGTGCGTCCGCAGTTTGCGGCGACGCACACAGGAGGCGAAATGGTCCGGCAATCAAGCCCTCTGTTGTCCCGCCAAAAACCGACCATCGGCTTTCGGGTTTGGGTTCTCCTGACCGCCGTACTTTGCGCTGTCAGCACGCTGCCCGCGACGCCAGCCCTGTTCCAGACCGCGTCCTCGCTTCGACCTCCTGACAAGAGCTACGGCGTGAGCAGCGCGCCGATTAAAATGGAAGTCTACTCGGACTATCAGTGTCCCTATTGTCGCGCCTTTTACGACCAAACCTTGACGCAGGTGATTCGCTATTACGTGCCATCGGGAAAGGTTTATTTGGTTCATCACGATTTTCCGATGCCGATGCACAAATATTCCGGCGAGGCGGCACGTTGGGCGAATGCGTGCGCTGAAGTAGGGCAGTTCGAAGCAGCGGAGACGGCGCTTTATGACAATCAGGACGCATGGGGATCCAATGGAGACATCGCCAAGTACATTGCCGCCTCAATGCCTGCCTCGGATTTCAAGCGCGTGGAAGCGATCATGAAACAGGGAGCGATGCCGGCGCCGCAAGCCCACTTCCCATCGGCTGATCCGATGACGGGCATTGCGCATCCTTGCCCGGTCGATCCCTACATCGTTCAAGACATCCAGCTCGGATACAAAATCTCCGCGCCGGGCACGCCGTCTTTCGTGGTCACGTATAAAGGCCACACGTTCGCGCCCGTTTACGTCGCCGTTTCCTGGCCGGTGTTGAAGCAGTTGTTTGACACGCTTTTGCAACAATAGGAATTTCGGACATGGGAAAAACATCGCACCAAAAGACCGGACGGATCCTGCTGATTGTGGGCCGGATCGCTCTGGCGGGAATTTTTCTCGCGGCCGCAATCGGTAAGCTAAAGCCGCTCACTGGAATGCCGTGGACGGTCGCTTCGGTAAAAACTTCCTTGGCGATGTTCGCCATGGGAGTCGACTCGTATCAAATCCTTCCGGCTTCGGCTGTGAGCCCGTTGGCGCACTTCCTGCCATTCTTCGAAATCGTGCTCGCCATTTGGCTCCTGAGCGGCTTTGCCTTGCGGGTTTCGTCACTGCTATCGACGCTGGCAATTTGCGTGTTCATTTACGCGATGTTCTCCGCGTGGCGCCGTGGCCTCAGCATCAATTGCGGTTGCTTCGGCCAAGGCGGTGCCCCCATCGGCCTATGGGACATGATCCGCGACGCCGTGATCTTCCTGCCGCTAAGCCTCGCCATTTTCATCGGCTCGATCTTTGCCAACCGCAGCAAGCGTGTCGAATCAACGGCACCAGTCGCCGACCATACGATCGCCTGAGCTGCCCAATATCTCGCTTTTGTTTCGCCCTTATTCTCCCGAGCACACCCTAGCGGATACAACTCATTGATTTCCCTCGCATTCTCATATAGTAAGGAGTAGCAAGGGCGAGTTTTCCAGCCTCCTAGGTCGGTGAAATTGATAGCTTGCTCCACAATACGGCGTCGTATGCTCCAGGCGGGATCTGTCGCCGGAGTGTTTCTGATGTGCGCGCCATTCGCAAGCGCCCGCAAATCCCACGCCACGGACTCTTCGGCCGATCCGGTCGCGCCCGCTCCGCACGCAGCGCTGATTCTTGATAGCGGATTCCGCGACCTCTACAAGCTCGATTTTCGTGCCGCTCGCGACCAATTCCGAGACTACCAAAAGGCTCAGCCAACCGATCCGCTCGGCAAAGCCGCCGAGGCCGCCACTTATCTCTACGAAGAGTTCAACGCGAAGGGCGTGCTCACATCAAAATTCTTCCTCGATGACGACCGATTCCTCGGCGGAATCGAAGGCGACGCCGCAAATAATCACAACGCAGCCTTCCTTGAGGCGAACGCCAAAGCTCGGGCTGCCGCCAAGGCTCGGCTGAAGGTCGATCCGCACGATCCTCAAGCTCTCCTCGCAATCACGATGGCGGATGGCATGGAGTCGAATTACGACGAATTGATCGAAAAGAAGCAACTGCCGGCCCTGAGCCTGATGCGCCAGGCAGAAGCCGAAGCGAAAACTCTGCTCGCGATCGATCCCTCTGCCACTGACGCATACGTCGCGCTCGGAACGAGCAATTACGTGATCGGTTCTCTTCCGGCTTACAAAAAAATGTTTCTCTGGTTCGGAGGGATCCACGGCGACAAGGACCGCGGTATGGCCGAATTACAAATCGCCGCGGATCAGGGCCACTTCCTTAGGCCGTTTGCGAAGATTCTGCTCGCCCTCGCCTCCGAACGCGAACATCAAAATGCCCGCGCGCGCGTTCTCTTGGCGCAGTTGAACAAAGAATTTCCCGAGAATCCACTATTCGCCCACGAACTCGCCCTGCTCGACCAGCGTGACACAGCGCTTCTCAGCGCCCGCTAGTTCTGCCGCTGTTCTTCCCGCTCATTCATTTCTGCTTGTGTTCGGATAAGAAGCCGATGCGTTTGGCGGGCTTATCAGGCGGCTCCATGAGCTGGCGGATGGCTTCGAATACCGCGGCGATGTCTTCGTCCTGCGTTTCCATTCGCTGCTCGAGCTCGCCGAATTTGCGCGCGAGTTCTTTGTGCGTGCTGATTGTTTCCCGCAATTTGATAAAGGCGCGCACTACGTAAACGCTCACTTCCACCGCTTGCGGTGTGTTCAAGACGCTGGCCGCCATGATGGCGCCGTGTTCCGTAAAGGCGTAAGGCCGGTAACGACGCCCGCCGCGTGGGCTTTTTGAGGTCGCACTTTGCGACCTCAAATGATCCACTTCCGCCAAATTCAGTTGAAACATGAAATCGGCGGGGAAACGGTCTTTGTTGCGCTTCACCTGCTCGTTCAGCCGCTTCGTCGTCACGCCGTAAAGCTCGGCCAGATCGGAATCGAGGATTACTTTTTCTCCCCGGATCAAGAGAATTCGGGATTCGATTCGATCGGCAGGCACAATTGCGGTCGCTTTTGGCATGGATCTCCCGTCGTTTTGAGGTCGCAATTTGCGACCTCGTAAAAAAATTTGCGTGACAATTAGAAAGGGGCGCATGGCCGTCTGCTTCAAATAGGCATGCGCCCCGTACGATCTCGCGCGGGCTGGGCACCCGCGTGTTAAAGCTTCAACCTATCCGGCGGCAGTCATCTGGGCCGCGCCGGGCAAACGCACCAGTTTCGCATCCGTGATCGACGGCAAGCCGAGAATGTGCTGAACCACGGAAGCCTCGACTTTCCCATCCAGCCCGATGAGAGCCAGTGCATCCGCGCCGCGCGTGGCCGAGCGGCGGCCCAAAGTGAACGTCGCAATGTTGATGCCGAGCGAGCCGACCGCCGTGCCAATTTTGCCGATCACGCCAGGTACATCGACGTTCCGGATCAGAAGCAACGTGCCCTCAAGCGGCGCTTCGAGGCCGATTCCGTCTAACGCCAGAATTCGCGGTGAACCATCCTGTCCAACGGTCCCCTCGATGGTAAGTTCGCTGCCGCCGCCGCCGATCGTGACTTCGACGGTGTTTGGAAATCCTCGCTCGCGGCGATGCGTCGTCTCTTCGACCACAAGGCCGCGCGAAGAAGCCATGTCCCCGGCGTTCACCAGATTCACCCGCTCATCGAGCACCGCATTCAAAATGCCCGCGAGAATGGATGCACGAATCATGTGTGAACCGAATTCCGAAGGTTCGCCCGTGTAGCGGATGCGAACGCGGCTGAAGCTGCGTCCCGGCGCGGCTTGCGCCACGAAAGCGCCGAGGCGTTCCCCGAGCTCAAGGTACGGCTTCACCCGCCGATATTGGTCGACCGAAAGCGAAGGCATATTCACCGCATTGCGGATAATTCCGTCGGAGAGATAATCTTTCACCTGGTGTGCAATCGCTATTCCCACTTCCTCCTGCGCCTCGCGCGTGGAGCCGGCAATGTGCGGCGTGGCGATCACGTTCGGCAGCCCCATCAGCGGCGAATTTTTCGGCGGCTCCACCGCAAACGTGTCGAGCCCTGCACCCGCCAGTTGGCCTGACTTCAGGGCATCGGCAAGAGCAGCCTCGTCGATCAACTCTCCCCGCGCGCAGTTGATGATCCACGCGCCTTTTTTCATCTTCGCGATAGCTGCCGCATTAATCAGATTTTCTGTCGCAGAGCTAAGCGAAGTATGCAGCGAGACGACATCGGATTGCTTGAGAACCTCGTCGAGCGGCAGGAGTTCCACTTCCAGTTCGCGCGCCGCCGCCGGGCTCACATACGGATCGTGCGCGATCACCTTCATGTCGAGAGCGCGAGCCCGCTTCGCTACTTCCATGCCGATGCGGCCTAGGCCAACGAGGCCCAGTGTTTTGCCGCGAAGCTCCGTCCCTGAAAGCGTCGATTTCTCCCAACGACCCGCGTGAGTCGAAGCCGTCGCTTGCGGCACCGAACGCGCGAGCCCCAGCATCAGCGCCAGCGTGTGCTCGGCAACGCTCACCGAATTGCCGCCCGGCGTATTCATCACCAGCACGCCGCGCCGCGTCGCGGCGTCCACGTCGACGTTATCTACGCCCACGCCCGCGCGGCCGATCACGCGAAGCTTCTGTGCTTTCTCGAGAAGAGCCGCCGTCGCTTTCGTGGCGCTACGAACCACAAGACCGTCTGCATCCGCGATTGCCGTCGGCAATTCCGCCGCTGAAGGTGTTAGAACTTCCCATCCTGTTTCACGAAGAAGTGCGATACCGCGTTCACTGATTTTGTCTGCAACGATGATTTTCATGGCCTAAAAAGGTTAATGGCTGCGCTTGCTGCTGTCAAATTGTTCTGCGGATAATTCCGATCGGGAGCGGCCCGCTGCGGACACGGACGGCCTAGCCTGTGCTATTCTTTGCGCGGAGAAAGACAGCCAAAATGAGCTACCTGGAACGCATTCAGACCGATTTGACCACGGCCATGAAGGGAAAGGACGAGCTCCGCCTCAGTGTGTTGCGTATGGTCAAAAGTGCGCTAAAGCTGAAAGAAGTGGAAAAAATGCGTCCGCTCGACGATATGGAGTCCCTGCAAATGCTCCAGACGCTCGTCAAGCAGCGGCGCGAGTCCGTCGAGCAGTTCACAAAGGGCGGACGCCCCGATCTAGCTGACAAAGAGACGCAGGAGATCGCCATCATCGAGGAGTATTTGCCGGCCGCTCCCAGCGACGAAGAGATGCGCCGCTCCATCGAGGAAGCGATCGCGGAAACCGGCGCCGATTCGATCAAGGCGATGGGCGCCGTCGTGAAAGCCGCCCGCGCGCGATTGGAAGGCAAAACCGTCGATGGCAAGCTACTGAGCGATCGCGTGCGCCAGCGCCTGACGCAAAAATAGTAAACGCGATCCGCAGGTTACGTGCGGCCCAGTGCGCGCATCGTAGACATATTCGAAAGTCGCAGGCCAGACGCTACGGAGGCAACGCTTGGCCACAAAAACGTGGAGTTCCACCGCGCCCGCCGGTGAGTTTAAGCCTTACACGCCGCCCGAGCAGAACCTCCGCGAATTCACTCTGCGCGCGGTCGTGCTCGGAGCGCTTTTCGGCATTCTGTTCGGCGCTGTCTCCGTGTACGTCGGGCTGCGCGCCGGCCTCACGGTCTCCGCCTCGATTCCTATCGCCGTCCTCTCGATCAGCATCCTGCGCGCATTTGGCCGCAGCACCATTCTCGAAAACAATATTGTCCAAACCACTGGCTCCGCGGGCGAATCCGTTGCCGCCGGCGTGATCTTCACTATCCCCGCGCTGATTTTTCTCGGCTTCTCGCTAAACACGGAATACTGGCGCGTCTTTTTCCTCGCGCTTCTCGGCGGGGCGCTCGGCGTGCTCATGATGATTCCGCTCCGTCGCCAGTTAATCGTTAAAGAGCATGGCAATCTCACATTCCCCGAAGGAACGGCGTGCGCGGATGTTCTCGTAGCGGGCGAACGCGGCGGATCGTTCGCGAGCCGCGTCTTCTGGGGCCTGGGTCTCGGTGGTGTCTACACCTTCTGCATGAACACGTTCGGCCTGTGGCCAAGCCAGCCGGATTATCAGCCGAAGTGGCTGCCCGGCGCATCTGTGCGCTGCACAATCACTTCCGAATATCTCGGCGTCGGATACATCATCGGCCCGCGCGTTGCGGGCACGCTCTTTGCCGGCGGCGTGATCTCCTGGCTCGTGCTGATGCCGGCGATTCGCTTTTTCGGTTCCCTCGCACCAACTGTGGCGCTCTATCCCAGCACAATCCCGATCCCGCAGATGACGCCGGACATGCTCTCGGCCAGCTACATTCGCCCCATCGGAGCGGGCGCTGTCGCCGCCTCCGGCCTGATCACGCTCCTTAAAACCATGCCGACAATTTGGTCCGCGCTAACCGCCGGCCTGAAAGACGTTCGCGCACGCCAAGCCGTAATGCCTGCGTCGAGTCGCACCGAGCGCGATCTCTCGATGCGCGTCGTGATCGTCGGATCGGTCGTGATCCTCGCCATGATCTGGGCCCTCCTTACGTTCAAACCCATTCCCGGCGCTCAAAGCGGAGTTTTCGCAAACCTCGTCGCGGCGCTCTTCATCGTGGTCTTCGGATTTTTGTTTGTCACAGTTGCGTCGCGCATCAGCGGACTCATTGGCAATTCATCCAATCCGATCAGCGGTATGACCATCGCCACTCTGATGGCCACTTGCGCCGTCTTTCTCGTCGTTCACTGGACAAGCGGCTCATACGCAGTCCTCGCACTGACGATCGGCGGCTTAGTTTGCATCGCGTCTGCAATCGCTGGCGCCACTTCACAGGACCTGAAGACAGGTCACCTTGTCGGCGCAACGCCCGCCGCGCAGCAAGTCGCGCTCGTCATCGGTGTACTCGTTTCCTCGCTCGCGATCGGCGGAACGCTGATCCTGATGAACAAGGGCCTCGAAACCTACCAGCCTACCCAAATTGCCCTGGACATAAATCATTTGCCGGACGGCGTAGCCGAGCAGCAAGCCAATTACGAATACAATGGAAAACAGTACGTGCTCGTCAATGCCATTGGATCGTCGATAATCCCGGACGGAAAATATCTATACGACACCGCGGCGCACGAAATTGAATTGCAATGGGTGCAGGGAATTGGCAGCGCGAAAGCGCCCGCCCCTCAGGCCCGCCTAATGGCCACCGTAATCAATGGAATTCTCAACCAGCGGCTGCCGTGGCGCCTTGTATTCCTTGGCGTTTTCCTGGTGATCGCTGTCGAGTTATTGGGAATTCGTTCGCTGCCGTTTGCCGTGGGAACTTACATTTCTATCGGCACCACGATGGCGATGTTTATCGGCGGAGTTGTCCGTTGGATAGCCGAACGCGGATCGGAACAAGCGAGTGGCGCCGAAAGTGAGGTGAGTCCAGGCTCGCTCTACGCCAGCGGATTAATTGCCGCCGGCGGTGTCTTCGGGCTGCTCGCTATCGTGATTAACTTGCTTCAGGATCCGGAATTGAGCCCGCACGTGCCCCACTGGCTCGCTGTAGTCCTGCATTTGCCGTGGAATGCACAGGCGTTTGCCTTCGGCGAGAGGTTCATGCCGCATCTCAGCCAGTCGCAGGGTTTAGGCGTGGCGCTCTTCGCCCTGCTGGCAATTTCGCTCTTTATTTCCGCGAAGAAAAAATTAGACCGAATCTAGCGCCGGGTTTCAGGCGGGCGGCGCACCGGGCGCACCGCCGAGTTTCCCAAATCTCTTCAGTCGGCCCGCCTTCGCCAGATTCCCATACTGCTTCATCATCCGCCGCATATCGCCGTATTGCCGCAGTACTTCGTTCACTTCCTGCACAGACCGACCGCTGCCGCGCGCAATACGCTTCCGCCGCTTGCCATCGATCAGGTTGTGATTCAGCCGCTCGGCAGACGTCATCGAATTGATGATCGCTTCGATTCCCTTGATGCGGCCTTCGTCCACGTTCACGTCCTTCGGCAGTTTTGCAAACGGCCCGATCTTCGGCAACATGCCCATGATTTGCTCGATGGATCCCATTTTCTTGATCTGTTGCAGTTGATCGCGAAAATCCTCCAGCGTGAAATCGTCTTCGCGCAACTTGCGTTCCAGTTCGCGCGCTTTCTTCGCATCAATCGTTTTCTCAGCCTTCTCGATCAGGCCCATCACGTCGCCCATGCCGAGAATGCGTCCCACGATGCGGTCGGGATAAAAGGGCTCGAGCGCGTCGTATTTTTCGCCGATGCCGACGAACTTCACCGGCGCGCCCGTCACTTTGCGAATTGAAAGCGCTGCACCGCCGCGCGCGTCGCCGTCGAGCTTCGTCAGGATCACTCCCGAAACGCCCAATCGCTTGTGGAATTCTCCCGCCGAGCGGACCGCGTCTTGCCCGATCATCGCGTCCGCCACGAACAAAATTTCCGCCGGATTCAGCTCTTTCTTAAGCATCGAGAGCTCGTTCATCAGCTCGTCGTCGATGTGCAACCGCCCCGCCGTATCGACGAGAATCACGTCATAAGCCGAAAGCTTCGCCTCGCGCGTCGCTCCGCGAACGATATCGAGTGGCTTGTCCGCGCCCGCACCGGGCCAACACGGAGTGCTGGTCGCCTTCGCCACTTGCGCGAGTTGTTCGCGCGCCGCAGGACGATAAACGTCCGTCGAAACCACAATCGGACGATGTCCGTGTTCCGCAAGCCATTTGCCCAGCTTGCCCGTCGAAGTCGTCTTGCCGGAGCCTTGCAATCCCACGATCAGCCACACCGACGGCGGCCGCGACGAAAATTGCGGACGCGCTTCGCGTCCAAGCAAATCCGCAAGCTCGTCGCGAACGATCTTCACCACTTGTTGCTCGGGCGAAAGTTGCAGCAGCACTTCCGAACCCACAGCCTTCTCGCGAACGTGCGCGATGAATTCGTCCGCCACGCCCACGTTCACATCAGCATCGAGCAGCGAATCGCGAATCTCGCTCATCGCCGTATCCAGATGCTCTTCGCTGAGCTTCCCCTGCCCGCGCAGATTCTTAAATGTTCGCTGTAATTTCTCTGTCAGGTTCTCAAACATGTTTAATCACTATCTCCACTGATTATTCTAGGGAGCGGCCAGCACGTGGTCAAACGCGACCTACCATCATTAGCCTTTCGGAAGTGTTGTCTCTGTGCCTGAGTCTCTGTGGCAAAACCCACTTACGGCTTGCGCTGCCGAAGGAGATTAATCGTTTCCGAAAGCGCCGAGCCACCACCCGAACCATTCGCCGCCTTACCGTTCCCATTGCCAACGGATTCGTCGGCCTCGGCCTTGTCTCCCTCGCCCGGCGCAAGAAAAAGATTCGTCTCCACTCCGTGCTGCTTCGTGTAGAGGTCGTAATACCGCCCGCCCTGCGCATAGAGCGACGAATGCGTCCCGCGCTCGATGATGCGCCCGCCCTCGACCACCAAAATTTCATCCGCGCGTCGCACAGTGGAAAGGCGGTGCGCGATCACAAACGTCGTCCGCCCGCGCATCAAATAGCGCAAACCCTCTTGAATTAGCGCCTCCGATTCCGAATCCAGGCTCGACGTAGCCTCATCGAGAATCAAAATCCGCGGATCGGCTAAAATCGCCCGCGCAATCGAAACACGTTGCTTCTGCCCGCCGGAAAGCTTCACGCCGCGTTCGCCGACCACCGTGTCATATTTAAGTTCAAAATTCTCCGCGAACTCATCCACGCGCGCGATCCGGCACGCGGCCAAAATCTCCTCTTCCGTCGCGTTCGGCCGCCCAAACGCCACGTTCTCGCGAATCGTCCCATCAAAAAGAAAAGTCTCCTGCAGCACCACGCCGAGTTGCGACCGATACGAATCGAGCCGCACCGTCGAGAGATCGACGCCATCCACCAGCACTCGCCCTTTCGCCGGATTGTAAAACGCGGCAATCAAGCCGATAATCGTCGACTTTCCCGCGCCTGACGGCCCCACTAGCGCCGTCACAGTATCGGGCTGCGAGTCAAAGCTCACATCGAACAGCACCTGCTTGCCCGTGTCATACGAAAAATCCACATTCTCAAAAACCACGTGCCCTTCCACACGATCGAGCCGCACTGTACGATTTGGATCGACATCTTCAATCTGTTCGCTCAAGACCTCGCGCGTCCGCTCCAGTCCCGCCATCGCTTCCGTCATCTGCGGCCCGATTCCCACAATCGACATCACAGGCGCCATCAGGAACGCCATGTATGCCATGTACGACATCAGTTCGCCGCCAGACATAACGCCCGCATGTATCCGCCGCGCTCCCATATACATGATCACGGCGCTCACCACGCCGGTAAGCACCGTACCGGAAAGCGTCATCAAAGAAGTAGCAGTGAGCGTCTGCAGCACGTTGTCGAGCAGCCGTTTTACTCCAGCCTGAAACACCTGCTCTTCGCGTTCTTCGGCGTGATAACCCTTCACCACGCGCACGCCCCCAAGCGATTCAGTCAGCCGGCCTGTAACTTCCGCATTGATCTTAGGACGCGCGCGGAAAATTGGCCGGATCGTCTTGAACGCATAGAACATTCCTACGCCAAAGATCACAAGCGCAACGGCCGCTGCACCGGTCATCGCCACGCTGGTGCGCAAGAGAATGAAAAGGACAAAAATCGCCGTCAGAATTCCGCCGATAAAGTCGACCAGACCTGTCCCGATCAAGTTCCGCACGCCTTCCACATCGCTCATGATCCGCGAAACGAGCACGCCGGACTTGTTCGTGTCGTAATAGGTGACGGGTAAGCGGCCAATGTGCGCCTGCACCTTTACGCGCAGCTCATTGATCAGCCGCTGTGAGGATTTCGAAAGCAGCTGCGTCAAGGAATACGAAGTAATGCCCTGCACAATCGTCGCGCCTGCGATTGCGAGCACCAGTGGTCCAAGCAAACCGTACTGCTCTTTGTGCACCACGTCGTCCAGCAGGTATTTCAATGAACCCGGAAGCACGAGCCCGGCCAGTCGGTTGATAAGCATGAGGCCAAAACCGAGCGAGAGCACGCCCCAGCGCGGCGCAATCAGCTTCCATGCCTCGTGCGAAAGCTTATAGACGCGCTTCTTTTGTTGCGGCGCCGCATCCACCACGCCGCGAGAGGCGCGGCCTGCGCCCATGTAGCGCGGAGCGGATCGAACTTGTCCTGAACCGGAAATTCTCATCAATAGACGTTCACATCCCCTGAATTAGGCCAGTGCGGCCGCGAGGTGGAGGACTCCCAAGAGTCTACAGAATTCGATGTGGATACGCGATGCCGGGTGCATTTATTTCGGCGCCGCTGGCTCGCTCACCTCGGTAGGCTTCCCGTTCGGCGCGATATCGAGATACTTCACAAAAACGACCTCGTTTTGCGCCTCGTTGTAAAGCAATTCGTCCGCTTTGGCCGTCGCCAATACCAGCCCGAATCCTCCCGGCCGCAGTCCCTTGCGCTGCCGAATCCCTTGGTGCTCGGTCGGCTCACCGTTGTGCGCAATCGCCGCGTGGCGCAAGTCAGCAAATCGAAAACCGCGGCCCGGGTCGGCAATGCGATAGAGCAGCATATGTTTGGCTCGCAAATAACTGACGTGCACCTTCCGGTGCGGATCGAGCTGCCCACCCCATTCAATCGCATTGAGCAGCAGCTCATGGAACACCTGACCAACCGTCGCCCTTGTCTCTGCCGGCAAATCCGCCTCGAGCGAATTCATAAATGACTCAATCAGCTCAGCCGCCTCCAGCGTGCACGGCAGGCGAAGCTCTATCCATCCGGGCGTTCCGGATAACACTTCAATCTTCGGCGGCTGCGACTTTCTTGCCAGCGCCTCGCGCACCACTTCAATCACCGCCTGGCGATCGACCGGTTTCGCGAGGCAGCGGCACGCCCTCTCGTGAATCGCGCGCAGGATCGCGCTTGTCTCGCCGTCGGACGTGACCACGATTACCTTCGGTGGTGACTTCTTTCTTCGCAGCGCCTTCAGCACGTCCAGGCCGTTCATCCGCGGCATCCACACGTCCAGCAGAGCCACGTCAAACTTCGATTTCTCCAGCCGTTTAAGCGCTTCTTTCCCGTCGGACGCCGTCGTAACGCAAAAGTTCTCATCGCGCAGCGCGCCCGCGATCAAGTCGCGCGTAGCCGCATCGGCATCCGCCACCAGAATGCGGTGGTTCCCGTTTCCGTTAGCGCCCAATTCAGGCAATGCTCCTCCAGAGTGTACGGCGCGGGCCCTGGCGCGGGCCGCGCGATAACACCATTTTACCGCCATTGCGCAGCGCCAAAGGAACGCTTACGCAAGCCACTGCCGACGGGTGGTAAACGCGCACGGGAAGCCGCCGAATCGGCTAAAATGTCGTGTCACGCAAAATCAAGAGGAGAGTCGCTTGCGCAAAGTTGAACCGATTCTGTGGACGAGCGAAGGCGTGGTGATGCTGGATCAGCGCCGCCTGCCCAACGAGGTCGTCTACCATACCTACACCGACTACCGCGACGTTGCCAAAGCGATCAAAGATATGGTGATCCGTGGCGCACCCGCGATCGGTGTCGCTGCCGCAATGGGCGCGGCGATCGGTGTCCAACGCTCCCGAGCCGCCAGCCTCGACGATCTGCGCGCTGAATTTGCTGTGATTTGCGATACCCTCGCGCGCACGCGTCCTACCGCCGTCGATCTCTTTTGGGCTATTGATCGGTTCAAGCGCCGCTTCACAGAACTCGCCGGCGAAGCAGCCAGTGCAAACGGCTCAGCATCTCTTGCTGGGATTCGCAGCGCTCTCGTCGAAGAAGCGCAAAAGGTCCACGAGGAACGCCGCGCAGCAGACCGCCGCATCGGTGAATTCGGTGCGGCCCTGCTGCCGAAATCCGGCCGCGTGATGACGCAATGCAACGCTGGCGCGCTAGCCACGGGAGGCATCGGCACGGCGCTCGGAGTAATCCGCGTCGCAGTCGAAACCGGCAGCCAACTCGAAATTTTCGTCCCCGAAACTCGTCCCTATTTGCAGGGAGCGCGCCTCACCGCATGGGAACTTCACGAAGAAGGCATTCCGCTCAAGCTCATCACGGACAACATGGTAGGCCACTTTATGAAGACCGGCACTATCGGCGCAGTAGTCGTCGGAGCCGACCGCATCGCTCGCAACGGCGACACCGCCAATAAAATCGGTACCTACGGAATCGCCGTCCTCGCCCGCGAACACGGCGTCCCGTTTTACGTCGCCGCACCCATCTCGACGCTCGACCTTTCAATTCCCTCGGGCGAGCATATCCCCATCGAAGAACGCTCGCAGGAAGAAGTGACGCATGTAGCTGGCATCCGCATGGCCGCCGACGTTCCCGCCGCCCATCCCGCCTTCGACGTCACCCCAGCCAAATTCATCGCCGCCATCATCACCGAAAAGGGCATAGCCCGCGCCCCATTCGACTCCTCGCTACCCACACTCGCCCAACAATCCCGCACGCCTTAGGTTTCGCGTGCGAGGTTACAGGTGTCAGGTTTCAGGTGTTAGGTCACACCAAGCGCCCGCGCAAATTTCGGCTCAGCCCGGAGAGCATGCGGCCCACTTCAGAGGCGGAGCGGAGGATTGTTTCCACGTGATTTCGGTTCAAGTATCCAAGTCGAACTGTAATTAACAAATGCGTTTCCAATTCCTTTAGCGATCCATTCGCCACTGAAAGATGCCGAAGGTAGTCTCCGCGGTGATCGCGCCCGTGCCCCTCGGCAATGTTCGCTGGAATTGACACAGCCGCACGACGAATTTGGCTTTTCAGACCATAAGTCTCGCTCGCCGGGAGCCCGTTAGAGAGATCGTAGCAAGAGGGCGGGTGGCAGCCCCAATCGAAGCGTAATAACGCGCACCCACACCGGATCGCTGGTGCGGCTCAAGTCTCACGTGTGGTGGGTGCCGCACTGGTCGCGCCGTTTGCGACCGGTGCGGGTTTTCCTCCGCGCCGACAAGTCATACATTCCACGGTCCGGTGCAACCTACTCGTACCGTAGAGCCTCAACGGGATTCAGACTCGCAGCCTTCCACGCAGGATAAACTCCAAAGAAAATTCCAATAAATGCAGACACGGTAAACCCAAGCACCACCCAAAATAGCGACACGCTCGCCGGCAGCGACGACACAAGCCTCACCGAAAGCCCCAGGGCGGACCCAAGAATCTCCCCAATCGCGCCGCCGATGATCGTTAGCGTCACTGCCTCGAGCAAAAATTGCATCAATATATTCACGCGCGTCGCGCCGATCGCCTTGCGCACACCAATTTCGCGCGTCCGCTCCGTCACGCTCACCAGCATGATGTTCATCACGCCGATGCCGCCCACCAGCAACGCCACCGATCCCACGCCAAACATCAAAATAAAAATCCCTTGCGACACCTGATTCCACAATTCCAGGAACGAATCCGTCGTGAATACCGCAAAATCGTCCGGCTTATCCGAAGGCAGCTTCCGCATGCGCCGCAAATATTCGCGCACCTCATCCACCACGACCGGCACATTCTTCGCGCTATCCGCCTTCATAAACAGCACGAAATCCTTGAACTCCGGATGCAGCTCTAGCATCGTCGAAAGCGGCACCATCACCACGTTGTCGTTCGGATTTTTTCCGTTTCCAAACGCGCCCTTCTGCAAATCCAGCACGCCCACCACCGTGAACACGCGCCCTTCAAGCAGAATTTCCTGCCCCACAGGATTGTCATGCCACGGAAACAAAGTATCCGCCGTATCGTGCCCAATCACTGCCACCGGCGAATGGTGTAACTCATCCGTCTCATTGAAAAATCGGCCAGCCGTCAGTGACACATCGAACACGTCCGCAATCGTCGGCGTGCTGCCCTGCAAAATCACGTTTTGCGCGCGATAATTTCCGCGCCTCACATCGCTTCCGCCAATTCCAAGCTGCTGATTCTGAATTCGCGCGTTCGGCGTCGCCGCGGCCACATGCGGCAATTCCGCAATCCCCTGGGCCCACTCTGCCCTTAGCTCTTTGCGCTGCAACTCCTCAGGACTCCGCCGCCCGAGCTGCGCGAAATTGAACCGCGAAGCGATAATCATGTTCGATCCAAGCGATTGCACGGTGTCCGTCACCGACGAATTCAGCCCGTTCACCACCGCGCCAATCGCAATCACCGTCCCCACACCAATCACGATCCCCAGCACCGTCAGGAACGACCGCATAGGACTATGCCTCAGCGCGTCAAGCGCAAGCCCAACCGCCTCCTTGAACCCGCTGAAAATCCTGTTCTGCCGAATTCGCTCTGTTCCTTGCATAGTCGTTATTCTGACCGCAACGCCACCACCGGATCCAACTGCGCCGCCTTCGACGCCGGATAAACTCCAAAAAACACGCCCACGCTAGTCGCCACGATCATCCCCATGATCACCGACCACGGTTCCACAGCGCTCGGCAACGCGGTCGTCGCCGTCAAAATTTTTGCGAAAATAATCCCCAGCATCACGCCGCATAAACCGCCCAGCGCCGCGATCATCGACGATTCAATTAAAAATTGCAGTCGAATATCGCTCTGCCGCGCCCCCAGCGATTTTCGCAACCCGATCTCGCGCGTCCGCTCCGTCACGCTCACCAGCATGATATTCATGATCACGATTCCGCCCACCACCAGCGAGATCGACGCAATCGCCACCGTCAGCACAAAAAACGATCCGCTGATGCTCGACCAAATCGAAAGAAACGAGTCGTTCGTCTGAATCTCAAAATCGTCCGGATCGTTGTAGGTTAAGTGCCGCTTCCCCCGTAGCAGTGAACGTACCTCATCCATCGCCTGCTGCATGGTCGCCACGCCAACGCCCTTGCCCCACAGCGTCAGCGATCCATCCGAGCCATACATCTTCTGAAACGTGGTAATCGGAATTTCGATCCAGTTGTCCCGCGACGAACCGAACACTGTTCCCAATTTCTTTCCGACGCCGATAATTTGGCACTCGGACGTGTCCACGCGAAGCTCCCTTCCAATTGCATCCACTCCAGGAAAGAGCTTGTCTTGAATGTCGTAGCCAACCGTACACACCGGCGAGCGATGAGTCACGTCCGTCTGCGTCACATGACGCCCCTCGTCCAGATCGTAGTTCTCCAGGTCCGCCATTTCGGCAGTCCAGCCCATCACGCTCGTATTTTCCAGATAATCGGTTCCGTATTGCACCTTCGCATTCCCACGCCTTAACTCCGCGCCCACCGCCACGCAGCTCTTGCAGTTGTCGCGAACGAACTCGTAGTCATCCAGCAGGATCTTCCGCCGCTTCTGCGTCTTCATATAATCGTCGACGTTCAGCGTCACCAGCGGCCCGCGCGACACCAGAAACACGTCCGCGCCCAGGTTGAATACCTTGTCCGCCACATACGAATTTAGCCCGCCGATCAGGCTCACCACCGCGATCACAGACGTCACCCCGATCACCACGCCCAGCAGCGTGAGCACAGTCCTCAGCTTATGCGCCCAAAGACTCGCCATCGCGATCTTCATGGCCTCGCCAAACGACATGGATGTCTTCGTAGCCATCAGTTAGAAGGTAGGGGCACGTGCTTGTTCACCCTGAGTGCTTTTGCGAAGGGTTCACCCTGAGTGCTCTTGCGAAGGGCTGCGCCCCAAAGACCGGCTAGATTCCCGCGCTCATCCATTATACATACGCACGCCGCGCCGAATTGTTGCAACCCCGCGGCCCGATCCCGCCATCTCTTCCCCTGGGGCGGTTTCGGCAGCACTTTACTGCCGTGTTAAGATGCCCGCATAAGCCGTGATGAAGCATTTCAAGCAGTCCAAACTCCTTTGCTGTCTGTGCCTGATCGCCTGCCTTGCCCCCGTCTCACTCGCCTTCAATCAATCAAAAAAAAGCCCGCTCCCCAAGCACTATAGCGACTGGCTAAATCACGATGTTGCCTACATTATTACTAAGCAGGAGCGCCAGAATTTCGTCAATCTCGCGTCCGATGATGCCCGCGACAAGTTCATCGAGCATTTCTGGGCCATCCGCAATCCTGTCCCCGGCTCGGACGTAAACACCTACAAGGACGACATTTATCAGCGCATCGCTTACGCCAACGCGCATTTCGGCATCGGTTCCGGCGGAGAAGGCTGGCGCACAGACCGCGGCCGCACATACATTACCCTCGGCGCACCGAAGCAGATCCAGCGCTACTACGGCGCGCCAAACCTGCACCCCATGGAGATTTGGTTCTATTCCAGCCCCAGCCCGGCCCTTCCTCCCTTCTTCTATATCGTCTTCTACCAACGGGATAATATCGGCGACTATCGCTATTACAGTCCTTATATGGACGGTCCCGATAAGTTGGTCACCGGCACCGAAGCCACCAACGACCCGCAAGCCGCCCTCCATCTGATCCAATCTTCGGTCGGCCCCGAAGTGGCCCACATCGCGCAGACGCTCCTTCCCGGCGAGCCCTTGGATCCCAATGGCCGCATCAGCCTTCAGTCAGACATGCTGCTCGCCAACGTAAAAAATTTCGCCAATCTCCCCGCAAATGTCGACCAGCTTGATCGCAAGAACACTCTCATCGAAAGCGTCACGTCGCGCCTGATTGTCGATTCCAATCAGCTGGACATCGTTCTTTTGCCTCTGCGTGATGATCGCGGCCTGACCCGTCTCGACTACGCGATCCGCCTCCGTGACCCCTCCGATCTAACGATGACCAAGAATCCGGACGGCCGCTATTCCTACACCATCGAAGTCCGCGTGCAGGTCTTCAGCGCCGACGGAAAGACTCCCATTTTCACGCAGGAAAAGACTGTCTCCGGCACGTTGGACAAAAACCATTTCGACGAAGTTCACGATCGGCCTCTCGGTTACGAAGGCCTTCTGCCTCTCACGCCGGGCAAATATCGTCTGGATTTTTTGTTCACGGATTGGGCCAAGAAGACGGGCTTCCACGCCACTCGCGATGTGACGATCCCGGCCGTAGGCGCCCAGGCGTTTGCAGTTCCGGCAATTCTGCCTTTCTCCGCCGTCAACCCTGTCGATCGCTCAAAAGAAGGTACGGTTCCATTTGAAATGGCCGGATTGCGATTCACTCCGCTCGAAATGGGCCCTGTTCTTCTAAATCCTGACCAGACCCTTAACGTTGCCTATCAATTGTGGTCGTCTCCGCAAGATCCTTCCAAGATCAGCGGCCAAAAAATTGATGTCCAATACGGTGTGGGTCAGCCGGCTATAGCTGCCACAGCAACAGTCCTCAACGGCACGGTCGACATGGGGCAGTTCAGCCCGTCCGGATCGCTCGTCGATGGAAAAAAGATCCCGCTGGTCGATAAGCCATCCGGTAGTTATCTCCTCACTCTTTCGCTAGCCCGGCCGGGTACCGCGGAAAAGGCGCACGCCTCCTTGCCGTTTGAAATCTCAGGCTCCACGCCGTCGCCCTCTCCATGGGACATTGACGAGCCAGATATCGATGTCGATTTAGCAAAAGGCGTCGAGGACGAGCAGCGCGCCCTCTGCTTCCTTGCACAGAATGACGCCACGCAAGCGCGCCTTTGGTTTCGTTCAGCCCTTACGAAGGATCATGAGAACGACATAGCCCGCGCCCATTTGGTCGAAGACTATTACGCCCTCAACTCTTTTTCATCCGTGGTCAGTCTCTATAATGATGTCGGCGTCACCGACCATACCGATTCGATCACGATCGCCGAGATTGCCGAAAGCTTCCTAAAAATGGGCAATCCAACCAAGGCCGCATCCCTCCTTCAGGACGCAATCCGTTCCGCGCCCACGAATGGCGCACTTTATCTCGCATTGGCCGATTGCCATCAGCGCATGGGCAAAACTCAAGAAGCCCTCCAAGACACACAAAAAGGCAAATCCTTGCTAGCCGCCTCCCCTCAATGATGACGTCTGCCTTTAGATTTGAATGTAGCGCCGAGGGCTTCCAGCACGGCACGTTAGCGCCCGCCGTCGCTTGCGCCTTTCGCGCGTTTCTCGACGGCGCTTTTGCCTTTCGCTTCTCGGTGGGCGGGTTTTGACTTTGGTTTCGTTCTGATTTTTCTTGTGCCTTGCTTTTGTAGAGGCCGCCTTGCGTTTTAGGCGGGCGCTTTCGGTTTCTTGTGTGGCACAGATACTCTTGGCTGCGCATCCTTGTCTTTGGTCTCGTCTCGAATTGCCGTTGGTTTCACAGCCGCCGTCCTGCCCGTTCCTATGAAGCTTCGAGAGGCTGAGTGAGCGCCCGGCCTCTCCGGGCAGCCGAAGCGATTGCAGCAGCAATCTTGGCCTATTTCTTCTTGATCTTTACCTTTCCCCGCAGTTCCCCAAATTATTTCGCATCCCACAATCGCTCGCACGAACCAGCCCCGTAGGGGCGCCACACCTTAGCCCAATCCCGGAAGGGTTGGGAGCGTAATGCAAAAGGCGTCGAGCACCGTAGGTGCGGCACAAATCTGAACTCTGTCGTGAGGCGATAAATCGCGTGCGGTTTCTGTCCATTCCGGCCGCACCAATCCTAAACACTCCACTTTTCCATAGGACTTTATTCCAAAAAATGTGGATGACTCTGTGTACTCAAAAGTGGACGGCTCACCGCAAATAAATTAACTTGCTGTAAAATAAGCCCTTATGGTAAAGAAAGGGCAGTTCTCCTTTGGCATTGAGGGTGCTGCTATTTGCATGGGCTTTAGTTTCCATTTGTTTTTTGAATACTCCTTCCCGGGGATGTGCGTTTTTTCCAGCGGATTTTCGAGGCGTGCAATCAATTGGGGGCGGAAATGACGAAGAAACTCTTTGTTGGACCGGTTGTATTGGCACTCTGCTTTTTGTGTTCAGCCGTTGCGTTTGGCCAATCGCGTGACACGACTAGAGGTAATTTGGGCGGCACCGTAGTCGACACGTCTCAGGCCGGCATCCCGGACGCGACCGTCACTGCCACTGGTCCGCTCGGCAGCGAAACGCAAACGTCGAAAGCAGACGGAACGTTTCTGTTCAACGCCCTCGTACCCGGCGTCTATTCCGTGAAGGCGGAAAAAACTGGCTTTCAAACGGTCACGCTCACCGGCCTCGAAGTTCTCATCAACAACACCGCGAGCGTCAACATACAGATGCCCGTCGGCGCCATCACCACAAGCATTGAAGTCACCGGCGCCACGACGAACGTTGATGTCGCGTCGTCATCGATCAATGCGACGCTGACTTCTGATTTCCTGGATACCATACCTGTCCAGCGGAACGTCTCCTCCGTGATGCTGCTCGCTCCCGGCGTCGTCTCCGGTCTGCGCAGCGGCGGTGGAGTTACGGGGACTGCCGTAGGCAGTTCAGCGACGGACGCGAATCCTTCGATTTCAGGCGCTAGCGGTTTGGAAAATCTCTACGTCGCGGATGGTGTCGTTCTCAACGATCCCGCATTCGGTGGTCTTGGCGGTTTCTCCACCGTTTATGGCGCGCTCGGCGTCGGCATTACTCCCGCATTCGTTCAGCAGGAAGAGATCAAGACAGCAGGCTTTGAGCCCCAGTATGGCCACGCCACAGGCGGCGTAGTCCAGATCGTCACGAAGTCCGGTAGCAGTCAGATGAAGGGCACAATCGGCGGATATTTCCAGAGCCCCGGGATGCAAACGGTCTTTGCGAACAAGGACGATTTCAATCCGACCAACCTCATCGGCCGTCATTTGAATAATGGTTATTACGAGGGCGATTTCGAGTTGGGCGGTTATATTCCTGGTTTCAAGAACCACCTCTTTTATTTTGGAGCATTTGATCCAACGTTTTTCCATGATTACGAAGCCCCGGCACTCGGATCGGGCCTTTACACCCTTTACAAAGGCAAGGTCGATCGCCGCACGAACACCTACGCCTATGCCGGAAAACTTACGTGGCAGGTGAATGGATCAATGAGCGTCGAGTCGTCGGTATTCGGAGACCCGGCTCACACGAATCATGCACCGTTTTCTACCTTGAATGGCGACAACACTTCCGTGAACTCCAAGTGGGACTTCGGCACGCGCAACTGGGATACACGCGCTTACGGCGCGATCAGCCCCACGTGGACCGCGGATTTCGCGTACACATATTCCTGGAACCACTTCACTGAGACTCCTGCGGATACTTCAATCTATCCCATCGAAGATCAGACCCAAATTGGTTCCGATGGAGCTGACGTCAATGGAAATCCTGTCAAGGCAGACAGCTCACAGCAGCGAGGCGATTTCTTTCCGCAGGGCTTAGGTACCGGTATCCTTGTCAATTACACTTCTCACGCCCAGAGCCTCACATTTGACACTACCAAGATCGCCCACTTCGCCGGCCAGCATTCAATCTCGCTCGGATATTTCTGGCAATATCCGGTTTACGACGACATTACGAAATATTCTTTCAACACCTACACAATCCCGAGTACGAATGCAACGGGTGGAGCACCCGGTACAGCATCTGCTGCAGGCAAAACTTCTGATGCTGCGCTGCAGCTCCAGTTGGCGCCGGGCACCTGCGCTTTGTGCCCGCTCATGAACGTGCCCGGTTTCTCGGTCCCGGTTAAAGTTATGTTGAAGCAGGCTAGAGGCCGCTTTGATGGCGGTCTCTCCCACAACACTGGCAAGTACCACGCCGCGTACGTGAATGACTCCTGGGCGATGGGCTCTCACGCCACGCTGAATCTCGGCCTTCGCTGGGAGCAGCAACGTCTCACCGGCAATGCCTCGCACGCCTTCTTTAACGACCAGTGGTCGCCGCGCATCGGCTTTGTCGTTAGCCCGAATCCGGATTCGAAGGTTTATGTGGATTTTGATCGACTCGCCTTCGTGTTGCCTTTGGACATGGCCGTCCGCGAACTCAGCAGCGAAGACGACAACCTAAATGACTATTTTGCGCCCCCGACTTCCGGTGGCTTGGTCACGTTCGACAAGTACGGCACCGTAAACTTCATCCCGGATGCCGCGCACTTGCTTAACAATGCTACCGGCGGAATCGCCAAACCAGTCAGTATTCAGATCCAAGACAATGGCGAGCCCTTCACGCCGGGCATTCGCATGGAATATAACGATGAATTCGTCGTTGGCGCCGAACACAAGTTCTCGGGTGGCTTCTTCGGCAGCGTTCGCTACGTCGATCGCCGCATGAAGCGTGTCGTCGAAGACGAAGTCGGCGCTTCCGTCGAGCAGCTTACAGCGCTTGCTTTCAATGGTGGGGCATACTCGTACGTTATCGGCAACCCGAGCGCCAATCAGGCGATATTCGTTACACCGAAAGAACAAACATTCGCTGCCGTTGACCAAGGCACCGAACTTATCGCCCTTTGCCCCGGCGCGAATCCAACGACGGCGACGAAAATAGACAAATTCGACTGTGCCGTGCAGACGGCAATCAACAATCCCAGCCCTTCGAATGCGGGTAACCTTGAAACCGGCTTCGGATATCCGTCCGCCTGTATAGGCGCCGACAACATTCCCACGCCCTTCAACGCGCCCAATATGCAGGATACTTTCGGGAACACGATAGGCAGCGCGTGTTTCCCAGCCGTGAACCAGGCGTCTTGGTCGGTCCCAAATCCCAAAGCGGGACAAAACAATCAGCCGAATAACATCGCTGATCCAAGTGCCCTCTTTGGTGGCGAGTACTTCCCGACCGGATGCTCGTACTGCCATCCGGGTCTGTATCCAAACGTTGCGCGTAACTACCAAGCCGTTGAATTCGAGCTCAACAAGAGCTTCCGCAACAACTGGCAACTCCAGTCGAACTTCCGAGTTGGCCGCTTGCTCGGGAACTACGAAGGGGCCTTCCGCAACGACAACGATCAAAGCGATCCGGGCATTAGCTCCCTCTTCGATCTGACTACCGGCGAAATGGGCTTGCTCGGTCAACAACTTGGAATCGGGCCATTGAACACGGATCGCAGGTACGTGCTTAACATCCTGCCGAGTTACACTATTTCGGAGGGTTTTGCCAAGAACCTCGAACTGGGCACCGCCGTCTCCGTCCTGTCAGGCGTGCCACTCACGACTCTGGCCGCACAGGAAATCTACGGCAACGCTGGCGAGGTGCCACTGCATGGCCGCGGCGATCTCGGCCGTTCACCTGTGACTGGGACCGTGGGCGCGCACTTGATGTATCCGATCAAGTTCAGCGAGAGCAAGCAGTTGAAACTTTCCTTCGATGCATTCAACATCGCGAATACCAAGCGCTTCATTCGTACGACGCAGGATGTGGACCTTGGCTTCCAGGTGCTGAACGCGGACTTCAACAATCACATTCCGTTGTCGTTTGTTCCGCCATTCAGCGCCAGATTCTCGGTCCTCTTCACGTTCTAAGAGACTGGCGTAACGAATACCGAGAGGGCTCATGAGAAAATCGTGAGCCCTCTTTTTTTGCATCTCCGGTTTCACGTAGCGACCGGCTTTCTCTTGCCCCCGTATGGGTTGGTTTGCACGCTTGTCGACTTGCCGTTCAGCAGCGGCAAAACCACTTCAACGCAAACCGCATCACATTACCGCGTATTGAATCGACTACTTTTGGCCTTTTTCATGCTGTAATGGGAGCAAGCCCAGTCCAATTTCAAGAACTTACCGAGAACTCTGAGGAGGATTTCGTGCTCGTTCGTCGTTCGATTCCGGTTCTGGCAGTGATAATGCTCGCTTTCGTCTTCGCCTCTCCTGCTGGTGCCCAGAGTATTACCGATAAAATTGAAGTGTTCGGCGGCTACTCCTTCATGCACTACAAGACGTCCCCAACATTCAACACCAACGGCTGGGAACTCTCAGGCGAGTACAAAGTTCGCTCCTGGCTCGGGGGCTTCGCCGATGTTGACGGCCACTATGGTAGCGTCCAGGGCGTCCACTCAACGGTCCACGACTATCTTTTTGGCCCGCAGGTTTCCTTTCCCGCTCCCGTATCGCCCTTCGCCCGCGTCTTTGTCGGCGACGGCACCTTCAGCGGCGGCGGCGTATCGGACAGTTCGCTCGC
>DATEGW010000109.1:0-4510 GCA_035279845.1 Candidatus Acidiferrales bacterium
GATGATTGTTGTCAGCGCCAGCGGCATCCAATGCGTTCCTTTCGGCGCCGGGTAAATCTTGCTTGTAAAATGCAGCTTCAGCCTTGTAATACAGGGCGAACGTATTCTTCAGTGGGATGATCCGAAGCGCCTGGTCAGAGAGTTTCTGGGCGCCATCCCAATCCTGCTGGCGATCCGCAATGGCAGCCAGGCACAGGTAAGAGGCTACATATCCGGGGTCGATCTCCGCGGCCTTTGAACATGCCTCGTGCGCATTTGCCATATCGCTGCTGTTGTAATAAAGCTGGCCTAACAGAACCCACGCGGCCGGATACTTCTTATCGTCATCCAGGGCCTTCTGTGCGTCGCGGCGTGCATCGTCCAGCTTTTTCTTCTTCAGCTCGCTGCAAGCCTTCTGATAGATACCACGAGCTTTCCCCGGCACCTCAAGGCGAACCATACTGACGGTGGCGCTGTGAACACCTATTTGCGTCCAAGTGCCACAATCCTCCTGATTGATCGAATCCATCGCCGAGACCGTCACTTGAGGCGACGTATCTTCGTACATCATGTGCCGTAGAGTACTGAGGCTATTGTAGCTTGCATCGAAAGGTGAATACGGATCCGTCCGCAAAGACGCCCCCGAATTGTTATTTCCGGGAGCACCGCCACTCGCTGGCGGAACACCGACGGAAGCATCCCCAGGCATTGAAGAGCCCGCATTTGCGACACTCGCTGAACCCACTGATGTATTATTCGGGGAAGAAACTGAAGCTGACTGCGCAGACACACAGACGGCACATGCAAAAATCGCAATGACGCATGGCGTTGACCGGCCCAACCGTCGCATCGCGTACCGCCGAAGGCACCCTTCAGAATCCTGGCGCCATTCACGACATCGTACTCCCTAAGGGCATCCGAATGGAAGCAAGTAGCGAATGGACAATGCTGTAATTCTGCGTGCGAAGTACCGGACCGGCTAGAGCGCCTATTGCCGCGATGGGCACGCCAGACGTATTCGCAAGACTCCTACCCTGTCTACCGTCGTAACCTATTTCGGGACACCATACTTTGGGGCACATCGATCCGGCAGAGCACCTCCCTCGCATTAGCCCTCCGGTAAACGCGTCACAGTGATCGCCCCGCATGAAGCCCAGGAGAACTAGCGATGGATATGCCGACTACCGGCGTGGCGACCGACACCAAGACACCCGTTCCCACTGCAAATTTGATCGCGACCATGCTGCGCGCAGCCAAAAATACCAGCGACTTGATCTTTTCACCCGGCCGTGCGCCGCAGGTGGAGGTGAGCGGGCAGCTGATGCAGCTCAAGATCACCGGCGTAGGAATTCTTAATGCTGAAGATACGGCGCGTATTGCGGCCGACCTGATCGGGCGGAACAATCACGCTGTGGAAAAGCTGAAGAATGAAGGGTCGTGCGACCTTTCGTATAGCCTGCCGAAGATTTCTCGATTTCGAGTGAACATCTTTACGCAACGGGGCAGCTGCGCAATCGTGATGCGGGTTATCGCGAGCAACGTACCGGATTTTCAGTCGCTGAAGATTCCTGCGCAACTTGCCGAAGCGGCCGAATTGCGGCCCGGCATTGTGCTCGTCACAGGACCGACAGGCAGCGGGAAGTCATCGACGCTCGCCGCTTTCGTGAACAAGATTAATGAAGAAAAGGCCTGCCACATTATTACGATTGAGGACCCCATCGAATTTCTTCACTCACACAAAAAAGCCACTATACATCAGCGCGAGCTGCACACAGATACGCCGAATTTTGCGCTGGCCCTGCGTGCTGCGCTGCGGCAGGCGCCGAAACTGATTCTGGTGGGCGAGATGCGCGACCGCGAGACCATCGAAGTGGCACTCGAGGCCGCGGAAACCGGGCACCTCGTATATTCCACCCTCCATACGATCGATGCCTCGAAGACTGTCGAGCGCATCATCGGTTCATTCTCCCTGAGCGATCAGGCGGCTGTCCGCATGCGCCTGTCAAAAAGTTTTCGTTTCATCGTGTCGCAACGGCTTTTGCGCAGACGCGATGGTAGTGGGCGCGCGGCCGTTTTCGAAATACTCAAGTCAACGCTGCGGACACGTGAATACGTGCAAAAGGGCGAATCGGAGGGCAAATCCCTGCTCGATGCCATGCGCGACGGTTCG
Organism: Candidatus Acidiferrales bacterium; assembly: GCA_035279845.1. Taxonomy (GTDB): domain Bacteria; phylum Acidobacteriota; class Terriglobia; order Acidiferrales; family UBA7541; genus Palsa-295. The sequence goes on from DATEGW010000109.1 coordinate 2,150, forward strand.
AACGAAGGCATGCAATGTTTCGACGATGAAATCGAGAAACTGATTCGTGCTGGGGTCGTCGATATCGATACCGGCCTCTCTTACGCGACGAACGCGGGCAACATGCGGCTCCAACTCGCCGATTTGCTCGAGCAGGATTCGAGCGTACCCTCCGTCGCAAAGGAAGTTGCAGAAACGAAGAAAGCGGAGGATGCTGCTGCCGCAACCGATCCTGAGCTTGAGTTAGAAGCACACAAGTAAAAGAAAAATATGGATTCACAGACGCTGAAGGAGTCTCTCACCGATGCCATCCGCTATTGGGAGCTGCGGCGGCTGGCCTACAATGCGATCCTCGCGTTGATCGTGATCGCATACTTCTGGATCGACCTGCCGGCTTCCAAACAGATTATCGATGCGGATTTTGTCTTGGGCCTATTTCTGCTCGTAGTGATCGCAAATGTCGCGTATTGCGCCGCGTACATCGCCGATATCTTTGCGCAAATGTCCGACTTTCGCGATGTCTGGCGGAGGACACGCTGGATAGTATTCGCGGCCGGAACTTTATTTGCTGGGATTATTACGCGGTTTATTGCAATGGCTATGTTTCCAAAGGCGTGAAAAATACGCATGAAAGTTGAACCTCGCCATTGGCTCGTAAATATAATAGGCTCGCAAATCACTCGACATAGGATGCGCGGGGATACTCGTTTTCCATGCGCCGCGCCGAGCATGTTCCAGACCCTTCTGCTTGACTGCGATCCAAACACGCCTGGAAGAAAATACGATGGACTCCGCCCTGCCGGTGCCTCATCCTTGTAATATCGCTACGAACTTATGGCAGATACCTATATCGCTCCGAGTATCGACGAATACCTCCGTAAGCGTCTCATGCCAGTGGAAGGCGCGATTCCACACGTCGAAGGAATCGAGATGTATGGCAACTCCATTCCCGCCGGAACGGTCGGTGGCGACCTTTTTGAGTACATCAATTTTCAACAGCGATATGACATCGATGCCCGCATTCAGCGGGCATTGGCGCTATCGGAAGAATATTTAAAACCGCTCGCGGAAGGAACGCCGCCCAATAATTCTGTCGACGATCATGTTAACTGGTTGAAGTCGAGGCCAGATTATCGGCCGGAAATGGAGTCCGCGTACAGAGAAGCGCGTAGCTCCGAGCAAGTGCGTGTTGCCGAAGATCTGCGCGAACTCTACAGCACAGCGGGAGTCCTGCTCGTCGATGCCGAGGGACACGGGCTCATCTCCGCGAAAATCGCATCAACGGTGCACGATACGTTCCATGCGCTGATGCTCTCCGAGCTGGATCACCGTGGGAAAATTACCGCGGAGCTGTTTGAAAGGCTGAATCTGCGCCTGGCGCAGTCGGCGACAGCTCGCAATGCGCTCGGAAGAAGCGGGAACCAGAATGCACAGGAAATCGCAACGATGCTTTACGGCGAAGTGCGCCCGTATGGAAACTTCCGATTCGTCAACTTCGGACATCCAGCTCCCTTGGTGTTCTCCGCCGAGTACCGGCAGTTTATGGAAGTCGACAAAAACCGAATGACGCAATTCCTGCCTTTGGGTTTGCACATTCCGAACGACCACCCCGACCGGAAGAGATATTTCTCATTGGACTCGAAAGAGCGCAAGGACGAACCCTCGGGTGTTGCCGAGCTTACACTGATGAGTCCTGGCGACATCTTTTTGCTCTACACCGACGGAGTCTACGACGGCAGCGACAAGGAAGAGCGCACGCAGCTTGAAGCGGTGATGCGGGACCATTACCGCCAACCGGCGAAGGAAATCTGTAATGCCTTCCTGGATTATGCCGTAAGAAGAGACGATTATCTCCGGCAGGTCGGCGATGAGAATCTTATTGACGACAAGACCGTCTTCATCATCAAACGCAACTGACGAATAATTCTTCAGTGCTTTGGAAATTCGCGAATGTATATCGGAGACGAGTGTCTTTGTGCGGACCGAGTGAGAATGGTGGACGGCAGGGGATTCGAACCCCCGACCCCCGCGTTGCGAACGCGATGCTCTCCCAACTGAGCTAGCCGCCCACCGGCAGGCGATAGACGCAGAAAAGCCATGCGCGCCCATCATGCTGAGGAATTATTCTAACAAACGAGGCACTAGCGTCCAACAGACACTTCTGAAGAGCTTTCACAGAAATCCAGGGCTTTTAACTCAGGAGGAAGGACGGGAGCCTCACCGCGTGATGAAACGTTGGTAGTATAGGGAGGCAATATCGGGAGATCGTGAGTCTCCGCTTTGATTGCTTCCAACGTTTCGGCGAAGCCCCCGCCGACATCAGATGCGACGAGCTTAAGTAGCGCAGACAAAACGATCCATACTGTAAACGCTGTATTTTTG
>DATEGW010000110.1:0-11337 GCA_035279845.1 Candidatus Acidiferrales bacterium
GTTTTGCATCACGCGGCCACGATCGATTGTGATCGAGCCGGTAAGCGCGGCAGAAAGGCCGTAGACGAGGCCGCTTTCCATCTGCTGGCGAACGATCGCCGGATTCACCACGGCTCCGCAATCGGCGGTGCAGACGATCCGCTCGACGCGCACCTTTCCCTTATCCAACGAAATTTCCGCAACCGAACCGAAATAGCTGCCGATGTGCTTACAGAGTGAAACGCCCTGATAATGCCCAGCGGGCGCTTTGCCCCAGCCGGCCTTGTCAGCGGCTTGGTTTAGCACGGCAAGCATGCGTGGTGAATTCGCGAGCAAGCGGCGTCGAAGTTCGACGGGGTCTTTGCCGCCTGCTGCAGCGAGTTCATCGATGAAGGCTTCGAGGAAAAACGTGTTCTGAGAATAGCCCACCGAGCGCCAATAGGAAGTGGGAATGCCAGCATTCGCGCGGCGCCAATCGACAAGCACATTGGGAATTGCATATTCGAAATCGGAGAGTCCCTCGACCGCAACTCCGTCAGGCCTGTTACCGCCTCCGCCGAAGCCGCTGTCTTCCGCGGTGCCATTGCCGAATGATGGGCACGCCATGTTGGCAAGGAGAGCCGTCGGCCAACCGTCTGCGTCGAGCGCGGCGCTGAATTTCACGTATGCGGCGGGACGATACGTATCGTGCTGCATGTCATCTTCGCGCGTCCATGTGAGCTTCACGGGAGTGCCGGGAACGGCCTTCGCGACCTCGACGGTCTCGCGAACGTAATCGACTCCGCCTCGACGGCCGAATCCCCCGCCCATATACATGGTGTTGATCGCTACTTTTGCCGGCGGCAGCCCGGTCGTTTGCGCCGCGACAGCGCGCGATCCGGTCTGCATCTGCGTGGAGGCCCACACTTCGCAACTATCGGCGCGCACCACAGCCGTGCAGTTCATAGGCTCCATCGTGGAGTGCGCGAGGTACGGCACTTCGTAAACGGCTTCGAGTTTTTTGGTTGCCGAGGAAAACGCCTGCTTCGCATCGCCCTCGGTCTTGGCAACGAGGCCGTCGCGCTGGGCAAGATCGGAGAAAAGCTGGGTGATTTTTGCGCTGGTCTGCGCGGCGTTTGGACCTTCGTCCCATTTGATATCGAGGACTTTGCGACCTTGAATCGCGTTCCAGGTGTTGTCGGCAATCACCGCCACGCCGTTTGAAATTTCGACGACGTTTTTCACGCCGGCAACAGCCTTGGCTTTCGTCGCGTCAAAGCTGGCCACTTTGCCGCCAAATACCGGGCATCGCGCGACAACAGCATAAACGAGGCCATCGGGTCGCGCGTCGATTCCGAATTTTGCGCGCCCGCAAACTTTGTCATGCGTATCGAGGCGTTTAACGGACTTGCCGATAAATTTGTATTGCTTCGGATCTTTCAGAGGAACGCCCGATGGTACCGGCAATGCCGCCGCTGCCTGCGACAGGCTGCCGTAGCTGAGACGACCTGCCGGTCCAGTGACGTAACCGCTGTCCGTGCCGAGCTTCGATTTATCGACGACCCACTTTTGCGCAGCGGCTTCAATCAGCATCGCTCGCGCCGTGGCGCCGACCGTGCGCAACGGCATCCACGTGGAGCGAATGCTGGAACTGCCGTAGACGCCTTGGTTGCCGTAGATCGGGTCGACGGGCGCGAATTGCGTGCGAATCTTTTCCCAATCGCAATCGAGTTCTTCGGCAAGCAGCATTGAGAGCGAAGTAACAGTTCCCTGCCCCATCTCGCCCTTGACGATCTCGAAGGTGATCGTGTCGTCCGGCGCGATGCGGAGATACGCGCTGGGATGCGGCTCGAACTGTCCGCGGCCACGCTGCGCAGCGCGAATGATGCCCTCCGGCCATGTGACACTGAGACACAAACCTGCGGCGCCAATTGCGCTAGACCGCAAAAAGCTTCGACGGCTCAACATTGTCCTCGACGGCGTGGCGGTGCTCATGCGCGCGCTCCTTGCGCCTTCAGCTCGGCGGCTCGATGAATCGCTCTCCGGATTTCCTGATACGTGCCACAACGACAGATATTCCCCATCATCAACTCATCAATATCGGCGTCCGTGGGATTGGGAACTCTTTCGAGAAGGCTGGCGACGCTCATGATCTGTCCCGACTGGCAATACCCACACTGCGGAACGTCGAGTTCAATCCACGCGCGCTGCACCGGATGCGTAACATCGGGCGAAAGGCCTTCAATGGTGGTGACCGCCTTGCCTTGCACGTTCGCGACGCTCGTGATGCAAGAGCGCGCGGCGACTCCGTTGACGTGCACCGTGCACGCACCGCACAGGGACATGCCGCAGCCAAATTTTGTACCCGTCATGCCGAGCGTGTCTCGCAAGACCCACAGCAGCGGCATCTCGGGCGTGACGTCGACTTCCTGCGGCTTTCCGTTCAGGGTGAACTTGATTGCTGCCATTCGCAAACCTCCTCCGAGTCAGACTCAGACGGTTAAGCCGATTGTAGTCCAATTCACGGCGGGCGGCGTGAGGAGTCTTTATTCGATGACTGGCCTGGCTGGCGGAGTTTGCGGCGATTGATTTTGCGGCTGTGTCGGATTTTGAGGTTGCTGCGTGGTTGGCTCCGGCTGGTTAGGATTCGCCTGCTGCTGCCCCGGCGCTGGGGGCTGCCCGATTGGTTGCTGCTGGTTAGGCGTTTGCTGCGCAGGCTGTTGGCCTGCGGGTGCATTGGTTGGCTGGCCTGGCTGAGGCGCGCCCGGCTGCCCGGCTTGTGCTGCGGGCTGTACTGCTACGGGTGGTTGTTCGCCGGGTGCGGCAGGCTGAACGGGCAGAGGAGGCGGTGCTGCGCCCGCGCCCTCAAGCGCGCCACGGCCTGCGTAAATCTCACGGTTTTCGCGCGGCGCATAGCGGACCATCCGCGGCGTGACGAGAATGATGATCTCCGTATTCTGATCCGCAATGCTTTGATTTTGCGCGAGCCATTCGAGGCCAGGAAGTCCGACGATTCCGGGTGTGCCGTTCACGTTGACGCTCGTTTGCGGCGCCAGATAATTGGCAATCACACTCGTCTGATCCTGCTTCAGGCGGACGGTATGCGTCAGGCTCTGGTTGCTGAGGACTGGAATCTGATTGAAGCTTTGCGCGGCAATGCTGCTATTGCTGAAGTCGAGCGCGAGCGTGACTTCGTTATCCGCGTGGATGTGCGGCGTGGCTTTCACTTTGAGACCGATATCGAGGTACTGCACGTTGGGATACGGAGTGCCGAGCGAGCCGTTCGCGCCCGTGCCGGGGTTAAAGATCGCCGATGAATTGAGGACGACAGTAACATCATTATCTCCGGAATTGGCCGTTGCGATGTCTAGGGTGGAATCGTCGTTGAAGTCTCCCGTGACGATGGATTGCGGATTTGTGCCGACGGGAATCTCGAAGTTCGAGCTGAAGCTCCCATCACCGCCGCCGAGCAGGACGGAAACCGCATTGTCTCCGGCAGCGCCGGATGCAGCTGTGTCGCCATCGCTCACGACTAGATCAGCCAGCCCATCCACGTTGAAATCGCCGACGACGAGGGAAGTCGGCGCCACTCCGGCGGGGTAATCGCGCGTCTGGCCAGGCGCGAATTTGCCGGAGGCAGTTCCGTTAGCATTCTGCTGGCCCAACAAAATCGTGATGGAATCGCCGGAGTTCGTCGCGGTCGAAGCGCCGTTATTGGCCACTGCCAGATCCATGATGCCGTCGCTATTGAAATCGGCGGTAGCGACGTAGACCGGAGAATTTCCCGTCGCATAGTCAACGCGCGGCTGAAACGTGCCGTCGCCATTGCCGAGAAAAACAGACACGGAATTATTACCTTGGTCCGCGACGACCAAGTCGATGTGATTGTCGCCGTTCAGGTCTTGCGCGAGAAGTCCCGCCGGTTGAAAGCCAACGGGAAGCTGCAAGACGGTCGGTGATGTGGAAAATGTGCCGTCGCCCTTCCCGGAGAAAAGCAAAATCGTGTTGTCGCCCTGATTTGCAACTGCGAGATCGACGTGGTTATTCGCGGCGTCTAAATCGTGAAACCGCGCGGCTACTACGGAGACCGGCGAGCGGCCTGTGGGAATCGTCGTGGCGGGCAGGAACGTACCGTCGCCTGCGGCGCTGGCGAGAAGTATGCCGATATTGTTTGAGGCTTTGTTCGCCACTGCCAAATCAATGAAGCCGTTGCTCTCGTCAAAACTGGCGCTTGCGATCCAAACCGGATTCGAGGCTGGATTGAGAGGATCGGTGGCATACGTAACCTGATCCGCGAATGTGCCGTCGCCGGTAGTTGTTCCGTTGCCGAGGAAAACACCGACGTTGCCGCTCTGCGCATTCGCGACGACGAGGTCGCTGATTGCGCTGCCGTTTCGCAAGACGGCGGTTCCAACGAACTGCGGGGCTTTCCCTGCTTGGTAATTCTTGCTTGGAAAACTGGAGGAAGAGATGCCCGGTATTTGCGGTCCGCCGAGGCTGGAAGAATAGTTAGCTAGCGAGACAGGATAATGCTCGCCGAAGAAAGCCGTCGCGGGCTGACCGTCCTCTGCGCGAAGGAAGATGCGTATGCCGTGATGCACGAGCGAAAGCGTGCGGCCAAAATTCGCGACCGCGCTCGGCATTGTGGCGAGAAACGTGCTTTGGCCGCCACCAAATGCGATCAACGGCGGAATTAGAGAAGAGGCATTCAAATTTCCCGAGCCGAGCAGTCCAGCGATTTGGGTTGGCGATAGTCCCGAGAGCGAGGTCGGCAGGCCGAAGATCTTGCTGATTACGTCCACGAGTCCTGCCGCGGAGGAGTTTGCCTCGGCTATTTCCGAAGGCGTCAGCGTGAAAGCGCGCAGGTGCTGTGGGGGCGTGATGCCAAGCTGGCGGGCGAAGTTCCTATCGACTTCCAGGACCTCAATCTCAAGAACCATCTCACCCAGCGGCTGCTCAATTCCGTCGATCACATCGGAGGCGACGGCGAGTGCCTGCGGAGAGGCTCGCAACGTGATCGTGCGCGAACTTGTGTCCAGGCTGGCGCGCGTGATGCCGCTGATGTCGCGCACCACGCGAAGCGTTTCCGTCATTTCGGCGGGAGTCGAGGAGGCCGGCAGCGGAACGGTCCTGATCGCGACCTCTGCGAAATCGCGGCGTTTTTGCGGAGTATCTTGCGCCACAAAGAACATGTGCCCGGAGATTGGACGCGAAAACGTATCCGTCATCACGCCGAGAATGCGCATCACGGTGGGAAAATCCACGTCATTCAGTACAAGGCGGACAGGACGCGAATTCAGCTCTGGATCGAAGGACGCCTGAACGCCAAATACTCGCGCCACTTCGTTGTAGGCGCCGAGCGTATCGCCGCGATAATTGAAATTCTGATTGCCCTTGCTATAGCCAAGCTCAGGTTCGCCGCCTAGTTTGGCGGCGGCATTCGAAGGTTGCTCGGCGGCAAGAAATTCCGCCAGCCGCTCGCGGATTGTCGTGTTCGTTGGATCAAGGTTGCTCGCGATCACCAACTCGCGGCGTGCATCGTCCAGCCGATTCGAAATCGCGTCGCGCTCGGCGGCGTCCACATGCGACTGCACGAGCGCGGCTTTTGCCGTTTCGCGCCGCGCCACATAATTTTTATCGCTCGGCGCGTATTCGGCAGCCTGCGAATAGTATTCGTATGCAGTCGCCCAATCCTGCTGATTTTCCGCTTCTTGGCCTTGGCGGAACGCCTCTTTTGCCTTGCGGGCGTCGGGTTTCACAGTAACGGCAGGAGAGGAAGAATCTGTGGACGAACGCGCCTGCGGATACGCTGCAGTCACGGCCACTGCGAAAAGCAGCCAAAGGCACGCAAGCGCCCATGCCGATTTGTCTCGCGTCGCTCGATTGGCAGGCATAGCAGGTTACGATGCCCATTCTACAGGATGGGGTTGATCGTAATTCTTGTTCACTACGCGAAGGTTACCGGCTGTAAGCCGATTCAGGCATGAGCAGGGATTATTTTGCTTTCTGCCCCACAAAGAGAGCGAGTTCACGCCATTTCCAATGGCAATCGACCTCGGTGAAGCCTATTTCGCGAAGCCAGGCAAGTTGCGTTTCCAAATCGAGCAGCTTGTTCGAAGGATCTTCCTCATCACAGGCAATAGCTTTCAAGAAGCTGCGGTGAAGAGCGGGCGTGGCCGAGGCGACGTGCTCCAGATTGCAGAACACGCCTCCGGGCACGAGAATCTCGAAAATCTCCCTGTAGAGTGATCGTTTGCGCGCATGCAGCACGTGATGAATCGCAAAACTGGACACGACCGCGTCGAACCGGCCGAGCTCCGGCAACGTTTTCTCTAAATCGTGAGCGATGATGGCGATCGATGGATCGCCGGCGAACTGCGCGCTCAACGTCCCAAGCATCGCAGGCGAGAAATCGAGCGCCACGAACTGTGCGTTCGGCCGACAAGTCCTGACCAGCGAGAGCAGCCTGCCGCCGCCACTGCCCAAGTCCAAGATTCGATGCGTCTCCTCCGGCAGAAATTCCAGAAGCGTCGCCTCACCCTCCACACGATGCGGAATGGAGTCCGCGCGCCGCAGATAGTCCAGAGCATGTTCAGGCGATTGCCACAAGTTAACGTCCGCTGAAGCCATTGCTGTTCCTCCTGTCTTCAGTAGGCTCCGCCCGGGACATTGCAGTCAAATTTAGAGTTTTTAGCAAAATATAAGGGGTGCTTATGGATTCCCGCTTGAACTTACGCGGACTTGCCCTTTGCTGCCTTAGGCAGAGCGACGCTGCCGCCTTGCGGCTTCGGGCGCAACGCCGCCAGAAATTCTTCAATTGAGAGGGTGTTGATTACATCCGACTTTTCGATCCAGCCGCGGCGGGCCGTCGAAACACCGTAATGCATCATCGAAAGGCCTTTGATCGAGTGCGCGTCCGTCGAAATCACGATTTTTGCACCGCGCTGTTTGGCGAGGCGCAGGTGAGTATCCTTCAGGTCGAGCCGTTCGGGCGAGGCGTTGCATTCCAATGCCACGCCTGCTTTGGCGCAGGCGTCGATCACTTTTTCCATATCGTATTCAAATGCTTCCCGGCGCAAGATCAAGCGACCCGTCGGATGCGCGAGGATTTGCGTGTACGGATTCTCTATGGCGGCGAGGATTCGATCCGTCATCTCCTCGCGCGGCATGCTCATGAAGGAATGAACGGACGCGACGACCACATCGAGTTGGGCGAGGACTTCATTGTCCAAGTCGAGCTTGCCGTCCTTCTTGATATCGACTTCGATTCCGCTAAGCAGCCGAATGCCCGGAACGCGCTTCTGCGCTTCGTGAATTTTCTTGATTTGCTCAAGCGTGCGCTTTTCGTCCATGCCGTTGGCCACGGTAACGGCCTGGGAATGGTCGGTCAGCGCGATGTATTCGTAGCCAAGCTTCTTTGCGGCCTCGCCCATTTCTTCAATCGTGTTGCGGCCGTCGGAAGCAGGCGTGTGCATCTGCAAATCGCCGCGCATATCTTCGAGCTTCACAAGTGTTGGCAAGCTGTGCTGCTCTGCGGCTTCAGTTTCGCCTGTCATTTCGCGCAACTCTGGCGGAACATAATCGAGCTTCAGCTTGGCGTAGATTTCTTCTTCCGTCCTGCTTGCGACGGTACGGCCGCCCTTTATTGTGGTGAGCGCGTATTCGTTGAGGGTCCAGCCCATGTCGTTGGCTCGGCCACGCAAGGCTACGTTGTGCGCTTTCGATCCGGTGAAATACATCAGCGCCGCGCCGAAGCAATTCTTTTGCAGCAAACGAACATCCACTTGAAGCCCGCCTGAGAGTTGAAAGCTCACTTTGTTTTCGCCGTGAGTGAGCGTCTCGCCGATTCCTGGATATTTGAGGATGTATTCGGCAACGGCATCCACGTCCTTCTGCTTGTCCTGGCCCGGCCGCATAGCGACGAGAATATCGAGGTCGCCCACGGTCTCGCGGCAGCGCCGCAAAGATCCCGCAGGCGTGGCCGATTCCACCGCTTCTCCGAAGGCACGTATGTAGGAGACGATGCGCTCCGCTTCTTCGCCCGCTACGTCGAGACGGCAGCGGGACGCGCCGCACATGCTCTTAAAACGCTCCGCTGCATTCAGAATGTTCTGTTCGCTCTTTTCGCCAAAGCCCGGCACATCTCGCAGCTTCCCCTCGCGGGCAAGCTTTTCGACGTCATCAACCGTTGCACATTTGAATTTTTTCCACAGCAGGGCCGCCTTCTTCGGACCGAGCGACTGAAGTTCCAGAACGTTCAAAATCGTGGCGGGATACTTCTTCAGTAGCTTTTGCCGCAGAGCGTAATCGCCGGTCGCAAGCACTTCGCGAATGTGCTCGGCCATGCTATCGCCTACGCCGGGCAACTCGGTGAGCTTTTCTTCGTCTTTCGCAATCTCCTCGATGCGTTCGTGCAGGCTCTCGATCAGCTCGGCCACTTTCTCGTAGCTGCGATAGCGCCCGATCATCGCGCCGTCGATTTCCAGCAATTGCGCGGTCTCGCGCAGAATTTTCGCTACCTGGCGGTTTTCCATGCTTACCTCGATTGATGCGGCTAAGTTGGTATGTGCATTCTACCCGTTGACGAACGCGATTAAAATTGGTCAGCTTGTCTACTCGCGGGAAGCGAAAAATACTAACGCTTTATAGATTGCGCTAAGGAGCACAGTGATGCCTGTTTGCGATGGATGCGGGGCTACGGTGGACTGGGAGCATATTCGCTCTCGAATCGAACGGCTGGAAATGGCGACGCGCTATCGGCCTGTGCACATTCAGACGCTGCTCGTAGGAACCGCCCCGCCTGAGCGTACCGAGGAGTATCTCTATTCCTCTGAAAGCAAGGGCACGGAACTGCAGCGCAACGGAATCTTTCTGGTTTACGCAGCCGAATGCCCGCTGCCAAGCGGTGCCGATGCCGCCGAAGCGGCTCGGCGCGCGGTGCCTGCGCTCATTAAACGCGTGCAATTCTCGTATAAACCTAAATCAGTCGTCTTATTTTCCTCGGCGGCCTCGGAATTGATCCCGGCCCTGAACAATGCCGGTTTCCGCGATCAGTTAATCCTTAAAAATGGAGCGCCTTTCCCCGAATTGCCCGACCTGGCTGAGACGAAGGCCACAAAGAGCTGATCGGCCGTTTCAGACACTCCGCCGAGAATTCCGCTCTGCTCGGAAACATTTGTCTCTGCAATGACGTACATAGCGCTAAGGGGCAAGCCAATAACAACTCAAGCTCAAGTCCGCGCAGACACGCTGACCTCGACAGCTTCCTCGGGACCGACAGTCATTGCATTCTGTTGTCTCGCAATTATCCTGGCGTTAGTTGTCGGCGTCGGGATCCCGGACAAATTGGTTCTCCGTCACATCGTTCAGACATTGCCGCTCTGGCCGGTGATCGTATTGGGATTTAGGCGCTCGAACACGGTGGGATGGGCTAGCCTCCCGCTGTTTCTCTTTTGGCTGCTCCTAATGACGCTGATCTGGCTCTATTTGCTAGGCGTCTCCCACTTGATCAACGGGCACTTCTCCCCGCTTGAGATCGCGATGACCTTAGTCGTCGGCGCAGCGTCGCTGGTTGGCATTGGCGCGTTTTGGCGGTTTAAGTCAGGATTGTCCGCAGTACGAGCAGTTATTCTCTTTGTCGTTTTCGCTGCGTTCCAGTTTTCTTGTCTTCGAGTTAGTTTATTACCTTCCATTGCGCATCGCTGATGAGCAGTGCCGGGGGTGTTCGGAAACGGCCCTGCGGCGCGCAAGAGCGGGTTGCCGGATTCGATGAAGGTGGCCCTTAAGCCGGTTGAGGCAGAGCCTCTTGAGGGTGTAGTCTCTTGGTCGGGGAAGGGCCCCCAGGCATCGCTCGCTCGGGTTAAAGCGTCCCAGTAACAATGAAAAAATTCTTCCTTATTTTCGTCGCCTTCGCGTTTTGCGTGCCCGTTTGGACGCTGAGTGCCGCTGCATCAGGAACAACAAAGAAACAGACCTCAAAGTCCGCGACCGCGGCCCAAAAAACCACTCCCAAGAAGAAAACGACTACGCGGCGAAGGCGTCGCCGCTCGACGAGATTCGTGCCCAAGCAGAAGGCGCCCACGGCCGACCGCGTCAAGGAGATCCAAGGCGCATTAGCCCAGGGCGGCTACTACGACGGCGACCCGAACGGCAAATGGGACTCGAAAAGCGTCGCTGCGATGGAGAAATTTCAGTCCGCCAACGGAATCGAGCCTACCGGCAAGCTGGATGCCCCCAGTCTGCAGAAACTCGGCCTGGGTTCGGATATAGCGGGCGTTTCCGCGCCGCGTCCGCCAATGCCTGCTGTCGCGGTACCGCAGACCACCGCTCCGCCCTCGCAGCAAAATTCGCCTACGCCTGCCGCGCCCGCTGCTTCGGCAGCGACACCCGGGACGAGCACTGCAGCCGCGATTGCGCCTTCAACGGGAAATTTGGAAGCGAAGTCTCCACAGCAATAGCTGGGCTCTATAGCAACGCCCCATGGCAAACTCCAGAAACAAGGAACCGCGGAAACCGTCTGCGCCGGGAGTTTTGCGCCGTTACAAAAAGGAAGGTCTTCCCGCGTTTGTCGGAATGAGCCTTAAAAATGTGAATCAGGCTGGAATTTTCGGCGAGCATCCCCTGGACGTCGCATGCGTTCGTGGCATTATGGAAGAAATAGAGGCGCTTGTAGAGGCGGGCGCGGACGTCAATGCAAAAGGCGAGTTGGGTAATACGCCACTCCATGAAGCGATCGGCCAAAATCACGTACGCGTTGTCGAGTTCTTACTGAGCCGCGGCGCATCTCGCGAAGCGAAAAGCGATTTTGGTGATACACCTGCCGACCTCGCCCGAAAACTGGGAGCAGCGGACAGCCTAAAACTTTTGATCTAAATCAACTGACGGCTATAAACAAAAAGGCCGGGAAAATTTCCCGGCCTCTTTTCTTCCACCAACCCATTCTTCAGCAGTACAAATTACAGTGCCGCACAAACAGCTTTGACCTCGGTGTACTGCTCCAGAACTTCGTGGCCCATTTCGCGGCCCCAACCGGACTGCTTATAGCCGCCAAACGGAAGCGCCGCATCGAAAATGTTGTAGCAGTTGATCCACACGGTGCCGGCCCGCAGTTTCGCTGCGATGGAATGCGCTTTCTTGATGTCGCGCGTCCAAATGCCGGCCGCGAGGCCATAGCTGGAGTTATTGGCGCGCGGAATAATTTCATCGGCGTCGCGGAACGGGATCGCCGTCACGACAGGGCCGAAAATCTCTTCCTGCACCACTTTCATTTTTTCGTTCGTATTCACCAGCACGGTCGGCCTCACGAAATATCCCTTGTTGCCGACACGGCTGCCGCCCGTCACGGCCTTCGCTCCTTCGCTCATGCCGATATCGAGGTAA
>DATEGW010000111.1:0-11851 GCA_035279845.1 Candidatus Acidiferrales bacterium
TCGCAGACCAAACGCAGCTTATCTTCCAAATTTCCTGATGCAGTCTTAAACGAATCGGCATCAATGGTGAACGGCGCGCCAAGTACGACGAGCGACGCGCCGTATTCCGGCGTGCGCACGGCTTGCTCAACGGAGAGTCCGCCGACGGCCTGTACAGGCACATTGACGGCGGCAACAACTTCGCGCAATTGATCAAGCGGGCTTGGCCACGGCTTCCCTGCCGCAGCAAGCCCCCGCCGCTCGTCATAGCCAATATGATGAACGACGAAATCGCAGCCAAGATCCTCCAGCCGCTTTGCAGCGGCGACCATGTCCTCGGCTCCGAGATTGTCTCCCATCACCTTCACCCCGAAGTCTTTTCCAGCTCGCACAACCATCTTCACCGTCTCGGGATGTGCGCGCTCCATCACAACAACATGTGTGGCGCCCGCCTTCGCCATCATTTCCGCTTCGAGCCAGCCGCCATCCATCGTTTTCAGGTCCGCGACGATGGGAACACCGGGAAATTCCTGGCGTAGCGCGCGGACGCCATTCATCCCTTCCGCGATGATGAGCGGCGTTCCGGCTTCGAGCCAATCGACTCCACAACGCATCGCGAGGCGAGCAGTTTCGACCGCCTCGGGAATATTTATGATATCGAGCGAGATTTGGACGATGGTTTTCATTTGCTCACGAAGTGAAATGTTCGTTGATTTTTGCCTTTAAGAATTTCACCGATTCGCGGAGATCTTCCATGCCGTTCATGCCGTCTTCGATGGAAATCCAGCCGCCAAATCCCACGGAATTGAGCGTGGAAAAGATCGCGTCGTAATCGTTAAGCCCTTTGCCGATCACGCCATGCGCCAAACGGCTCGCATAGCCGACCGAATCCTCTTCCTTGCGTAAATCATCGAGCGTGCCGAATTTCAGGTATCGATCGCTCGCGTGCATGGAGACTACGCGACGTTTCACACGATCGAGCAGCGCAAGAGGATCGTCGCCCGCGAGAAATGCGTTCGAAGGATCGTAGTTCACGCCGAACCAGGGCGAATCGATCTGATCCACAATCTCCGCGAAGACGTCCATCTTCTGTGCGAATTCGGGGTACTGCCAGTAATTGTCCTTGTAATGATTCTCCATCGAGAGCACGACCGCGTGCTTTTCGGCGAATGGCAAAAGGCCTTTGATCACGCGCACAACCTGCGCGACGCCATCTGCGCGCGATAAGCCAACCCGCCGCTGGCCGGAGAGCACTCTGCAGAAGCGTCCGCCGAAAAACGCTGTGATTTCGATCATGCGCTTTTCGCGCTCAATTTCAGCTTGCAACAAGGCAGGATCGGGCTGCGTAAAATCGGGCGAGCAGCAAAACATAGGCATCACAAGGCCGCATTTTTCAAGCTGAGCCTTGGTCTTACTAAGAAACGCGGGTTCGTCTTCAACGAATCCCGTGTAAAACTCAAGCCCTGCAACGCCAAGAGTCGCCGCAAGCTCGATCCATTGCGCGAGCGTCATCGTGCGATGTACGCAGAGCTCATCCATGAAGCCTTTGGGAAACGCGGCGAGTTTCGGTTTCATAGCTGCTTTGGAAGATTCCGGCCAACCAACGGAAATTGCTCGAAATCGAGCACTGCGCCGTTCACGAGCGGCGCTTCATCTGAAAGAAAGAAAACCGCGGCCCACGCGATGTCATCCGGCGAGAGAAGACGGCCCGAAGGCGCGTAATGTTTCGGAAGTTGTGAAGGCCAATCGTCCGGAAGGCCATCCTTCTTTTTGATATCGTATTCGGCTTTGGTGAGCGTCCAGCCGACGTTAAATTGCTGGATGCGGAGGCCTTCGGCGCCGTGCGCGTCGGCAAGATTGCGCGTGAGCGTCATCAGCCCGCCTTTGCTGATCGAATACGCGAAGAGATTACGCTCCCCGCAGTATGCGTTGACGGACCCAATGTTGATCACGCGGCCGCCGCCCTGCTTCCGAAAATGTGGCATCGCAGCTTTAATCAGCAGAAATGGTGCGCGCAGATTCGTCGCGATGATGCGATCGAATTCTGCGGCGTCGGTGTTATCGAGATTCCCGCGCGCAGTCGTCGCAGCATTGTTAACGAGTCCGTCGAGTCGCCCCCATTTTGCGACAGCCTCATCGATCACACGTGCGGGTACGGCAGCATCCCGCAAGTCGCCCGCGACCGCGGCGACTTGCCCTCCGTCCTTTTCGATTGCAGCTGCCGATGTTTTCGCGTCTTCAATCTTTATCCCATGAACAATGACGCGGGCGCCCTCCCGCGCAAAGACACGCGTCATGCCTTCACCGATCCCGCTGGTCGAGCCGGTGACAAGAATGACTTTGTCTCTCAGGCGCATTGTGCGGTAAGGATTTGCGACGTGGGAGGCGTCATGGTTTGAGCACGCCCTTGACGATTTCGCCGGAGTGCATTTGGTCGAAGGATTCGCGCCAATCCGCGAGCGACGAGATACGATTAAGGATCAGATCGAGTTGGAGTTTACCGCTTGCGAGCAGCGAGATAACTTTTTCCCATATCGGCCAGTTGTGTGAGAAGCTTCCCTGCAGCGTCACCGCCTTTTGCACGAGCGCATCGAGCGAAAAATTCAGTGGCTGCGGACCCCAGCCCACTTTCGTGATGCGGCCCGCCGGACGGACGATATCGAGCGCCAATTTCAGCGAAGCGGAGACTCCGGCGGCATCGATCACGAGGTCGACGCCGTGCCCATCGCCAAAATTCCTCACCCATTCCTGAACGTTTTCACCGTTTGCACCGAGTGCTGTTTCCGCGCCGATTTTCCTGGCGACATCGAGGCGCTTCGCGTCGGCAGAAATCCCAATCACAACCAGATGGCCTGCTCCGGAAAGCTTGGCCATCAGCGCGCAGAGCAAACCGATCGGCCCCGGCCCGATCACAGCAACCGAATCGCCGGGGCGAATGTGCGAATGAACGCAAACTGCGTTATAAGCAACGCTGCATGGTTCCGTGAGCGCAGCCACCTCAAACGCGAGGCCCGCCGGGACAGCGTGCAAGCAGCGCGCGGGCACCCGGACGAACGGCGCCATAGCGCCGTTAACGCCATAGCCGAATCCGAGCCGCTTTGGATCTAAGTTGTAGAGACCCTGCCGGATGAAGGCCGAATCCACTGGAAGCACCGCGGCGGTCTCGCTCACCACGCGGTCGCCTTCCTTAAAGCCGCGCACGCGATTGCCCGCTTTCGCCACGATGCCAGCGAATTCATGTCCGAGAACGACGGGAAAGTTTACGGGCCAGCTTTGCGTACCCGCGTATTGATGGAGATCGCTGCCGCAGATGCCGACGGCCTGCACGGCAAAAAGAACATCTTCTTCGCCGAATTCAGGCTCGGGCACTTCGCGCAGTTCGACGGAATGCGGGTCTTTTGCGTAGTGAACTAGTCCGATCACGGCGCATAGTCTGGCAAAAGTCGCGCAAGAAAATCAATCGAAAAGCCGATCGGCGCAAGCCCACCTCTACTTCGCCGGAATCGGTTCAGGGATTGCCGCACCATCTTTCCTCGGGTCCGACGCGCCGAAATTCACCTTCGTGGAGGTGTTGCGCAGCACGGCCTGGCCGCCCCCTACGTCGGACGCGTAGGGCCCGACCGCCTTGATTTCGTGACCGCGCTTCGCGAGATCGTCGCGTACGCTTTCCCCGACGCGGTTTTCTATTTCGACATCGCATCCGGGAACAGTGAGCTTCGTAAAGCGCGGCGCTTCCATGGCGGCCTGAATATTCATTCCAAAATCGACGACGTTGGAGACAAATTGCGCATGCGCTTGCGCCTGATTCGCGCCGCCCATAATGCCAAATGCGATGCGTTCGTCGCCTTTCATCATAAAGGCCGGAATGATCGTATGGAACGGGCGCTTGTGGCCTTCGAGCTTATTCGGAGAATTAGGATCAAGGCTAAAGAGTGCGCCGCGATCTTGCAAAACAAACCCTGTGCCATCCGCAACGACGCCCGAGCCAAACGCGAGATAGTTGCTCTGAATCAGCGAAACCATGTTGCCTTCGCGGTCGACCACGCTCAGATACATCGTGTCGCCGTGAGTTGGTATAGCCGGATTTCCCGGCGCAACGCTGCAATTCGCCTTATGCATATCGATAAGCTCAGCTCGTTGCGCGGCATATTGCTTTGAGAGCATTCCCGCCACGGGAATGCTGCTGAATTTTGGATCGGCGACATAGCGCATCAGGTCGGCGTAAGCCAGCTTTTTGGCTTCGATCATCACATGCAGAGCATCCACGGAATTCTGCCCGTACTTCCCGAGCGGGAATTTTTCCATCATGTTTAGCATTTCGAGTGCCGCAATTCCCTGCCCGTTCGGAGGAAGTTCGTAGACCGTCCAGCCATGATACGTAGTGGAAATCGGGTCAACCCATACGCTGGAATAATCGGCCAGATCTTCGGCAGTCATCGTGCCGCCAAGTTCTTTTGAACGCGCCACGATGCTCTTCGCGATCTCGCTTCTATAAAAGCCGTCACGCCCGTCGGAAGCCACGAGTTCCAGCGAATGCGCCAGATCGGCATTGCGAAACAGCTGGCCCACTTGAGGAGCTTGGCCATCGGTCAGATAGGTCGCAGCAGCATTCTTATCCTGCTTGAGCTTGGCGATCACAGCGGGATCGTTCCAGTACGCTGCGTCCCATTCAGGGACAGGAAAACCCTCGCGCGCGTAATAAATTGCGGGCGCAAGAACTTCCGAAAAGTTCTTCTTCCCGAAACGCGACAGCATTTTCGACCAGCCGTCCACGACGCCCGGAACCGTGACGGACTGAATTCCGAGCGTCGGCATTTCCGTGATGCCTTTGCTCTTGAGGAATTGAAGCGAAAGACCCGCAGGCGCCCAGCCACTCGCATTGATGCCATAGAGCTTCCCGGTTTTCGCGTCATAGATGATGGCGAAGAGGTCGCCGCCCATGCCATTCATCATGGGTTCGACCACACCCACCACGGCATTCGTCGCAACGGCTGCATCGATCGCATTCCCGCCATGCGCGAGTATCTGCGCGCCCGCTTGTGCGGCTAGCGGACTCTCAGCCGCGACGATGCCTCCCTGCGAGATAACCATCGAGCGCCCTTGCGAGCGATCTTGCCCATATGTACGAGTCGTAGCGATCATCGCCATGAAGCACAGGACCACGAGGAATCGCCGCGAGATACAAACCCCTCGCACGATGCTTCGATTTCCGATATTCCTTGACGGTTTTTCATTTTCATTCAACGGCGGGCGGTTCATACGATTCCTGTCCTCGAAATGGAGAGCCGATTGTACTGAATTTCACCGAGCGAAGTTACGGGAATCTGCATTGCACTCACTAAAACAGACGAATTGCTGTTCCGCAATCGACCGTCGGAATCGTGTAGTATCTATCACGCAACGAACGGCCTTTTACGATCTGAATGGGTGCGAACTTTTTCGCACGTTGCCGTGGTTTTGGTCAATTCCATTACTCAATAGGGCGGATACGAATGTCAAAAATGCTGGAAGAAGTGCGGCAGCAGCCGGATGCGCTGGAAAAAACTCTAAAAACGGGACTGCGAAGCGCGCAAAAGCTTCGCGACCATTTCGAGGCGCACCCGCCGAGGATGGTGCAGATCGTTGCGCGCGGAACGTCCGATAACGCAGCGGAATTCGGCCGCTATCTCATCGAAATTACCACCGGCATCCCGGCCTCGCTGGCCGCGCCCTCTGTCGTTACGCTGTATCGCAGCCGCGTAAATCTCGACGGCGTTGCCGTTGTGGGGATTTCCCAGTCCGGCGAGTCCACTGACGTGAATGCCGTACTCGAAGATGCGCGCAAAGGCGGCGCGTTTACGATCGGCATCACGAACGAGCCCGACAGCGCCATGACAAAGATCGCCGCGGAAACGATTCTCGTTCGCGCCGGAAAGGAAAAGAGCGTTGCCGCAACGAAGACTTACACCGGCCAACTGCTCGCGCTTTACCTGTTTGCCTATGCGCTCGGCGGAAATTTGGAGCTTGATGACTTGCGCCAGCTTCCGGGCTGTGCAGCAAGCGCCCTGGGGACGGAAAAGACGATTGCGGAACTGGCTCCGCGTTACCGATTCATGAATCGTGGCGTCACAGTGGCTCGCGGGCTGAACTACGCAAACGCGCTCGAATTTGCCCTGAAAATGATCGAGACGAGCTACGTGCTTACCGGCCGCTTTTCCGCAGCGGACTTGATGCACGGACCTGTCGCCCTGCTGGAAAATTCGCTGCCGGCATTTGTTTTCGCTCCGCCGGGCGTTACGGGGCCGTCGATCACCACAGTTCTGGATCGCCTTGATAGCGTAAAAGCGGACACATTGGTGATTACGGATGCCAGAAACAAGAAGGTCGCATCGAAAACCGCCCGAAGCATTCAGCTAGCGTGGACAGCAAAGTTCCGGAACGACCTGGCAGACCTCTACACTCCGATTCCTTATATTATTCCAGCGCAGCTTTTCGCAGGGCATCTGGCGGTAATCAAAGGGCTTGATCCCGATAAGCCGCGCTCCCTCACAAAAGTGACGCGCACAATTTAGGCTTGGCAAATCACCCAAGGAGGCGCACGGAGGGCCTAAATCGAGGTCATCCTGACTAGCGACACATATCCTTCAGGTCTGCTATGAGAACGACCGCGACAACCTAAATGGACTCTTCGTGCTCGCAGCGCGGCTGCAGTGACGCCAGGATCGCCACATCGGAATTTGAAAACAGGCGGCTTTCAGAACGCATTCCAGCCACCACAGCGCTGGCTATCGTCCCAATCCGCTTCGCTCTCGCCACATCGCGCAGATGTTGCGAGCAAATTCCCGTTAAGCTGGCCACTTCATCTTCCGTAAAATACTTTTGGCTTAATCTAATGCGCAGCATTTGCACCACACCCGGAATGCAGTGCCAGCAATTCCCCCGCCGACCGCTCACAGCGGAAACATGAGGCTTAGAAGGCAGTGACCGCCCTGAGCCGCAATTATTTTCACTTTCCAAGCGATCAATTTGCCCTAAGAGACACATTCTTGAGGCGGGACGAATCGTCTGCGGCTGTAGCCATGCACGGCTTGCGGGGTTTGCGGATTTCGGCGATGCCTCTCTTCGGCGTCACACATGTATTCCCAGTTTCTCTTCCAGATATTTCTTGCTGATCTCGGCTGACTCTTTCGGCGTCCGCGATTTGTCATTCTCGCTATCGAGTTCCACCATCGCCCAGCCTCGGAATTTGATCTGGCGCAGTGCGTTGAAAACGCCGGGAATGTTCACGTTGCCGCGCCCAAGCTCGACAAAATCCTCGAGCCGCCGCGGATTATTGGCCGGCAAATCAAAGGGCTTACCGAGGTCCTTTATATGAAGCAGCGCGATGTGGTCCTTATATTGCGCAATTCCCTTCACCGGATCGCCCCCGCCCGCTTGGTAATGCGCGATATCGAAAAGCAGCTTCACGTATTTAGGATCCACAGCATCGAATACCCGTTCGAGCCCGTCGGGATGCTCACTCACCGAGTTAAGGTGATTGTGATAAACGAGTGGGATTCCGATATCCGACGTTTGTTTTCCTAACTCACTCAGAACGCTCCCGAAATATTTGTAATCGGACGCGGAGAAATCGCTGCGCCCAGCCTCCTGATCGAGCACTTGGAGATAGTGTCCGCCCGCATCGCGCATATATCGCGCGTGCGCCATGTGGGCCGCAATATCACTCGTTTTGGCAGCAGGATCGATTTGCACGTTCCCGCTCGATAGAGCCACAAACTCAAGATTCTTGCGGCGCAGCTCATCGCGCAATGCAGCGGGCTGAAATTGCTTTATGTCGTCGCTGCGCAGTTGAATTCCACGATAGCCGAGCGCTGAAATATCGTCGATCGCCTGCTGCGCCTTACCGCCCCACGTGATCGACGCGTATCCAATGCGAATTCCAGAAGCCGAACCGGTCGCCTGCGCTGTGAAGGCATAGCCGGCCGTTGTATGCTCCAATGCGGCCCCGGTTGCAACGCTGCTCAGTATCCACAGGAAGTTACGGCGCGAAACCAGCGCATTCATGTACTCGGCTCCTTTACTGCTGCTTAACGGAAATTCCGACCATTATCATCTTGGTGGCGGTGCCGTCGAGGATGGCACTTCTTTGCCGTCCACGGTATCCGGTTCCATCAGTTCAACGCGCGTGCCGTCTGGATCGTACAGATTCGCTTGCCGCTTCCCGTTTTTCCCAACATGGACTTCGATGGGAAGCGTGTAATCCGTCGACGCGGCGCGGGCCTTCAATGTCTCGACAGCTTTTTGCATGTCCGGCACCACGAGGCACAGGTGATTCATCACGCCCAGCGATCGAGCATCCGGCGCATTCGCATAGAGCATAAATTCCAGATAATCCTGGCCCTCAGGAACGCGCATATCGACCCAGCTAAGTACCGTTCCGTTTGAACTGCCGCGCCAAGATTCGTGTAAGCCGAGAATGTCTCCATAAAACTTCATCGAGGGACCGAGCGCAGCAATCGTCACGCCAACGTGCGGCATGTGCATCGCAATGCGCGTGGCGGGCATGAATTTGCCCTTTTGCTGCGTCGCCCAACTCTCCGGCGTGTATTGGACGATCTCCACCAAATGCCCATCCGGATCCTGAATGTTGAAGTTGAGGTTCTTAATTTTCCCCTGCGGCACTTTGTCCGGTACCTTGACGCCGCGTGATGCCAGATATGTGCGCATGCCCTCAGCTGAATCCGTATAGAAGGCAATATGGCTGAGTTGGCCATCCTGCTTGCGCGGATCGGTGGAAAGCTCGATTGTCTGATCGTCATTGATTTTGACGAACGCAAGGCTGACGCTTGCGTCGTCGCGCCTCAAATCGTAAAGCTCCGCAAATCCAAGAAAGTCCTCGTAAAAGCGGCGCGCCTTTTGCAGATCGCTGACGTAAAAATTGATATGCGAGATACCGAGAATTCGCGGCCGCGTCGGTTCGTCCGCAGCGCGAAGCACCAGAGCAAAGCCAAAGAGCACAAGATAAACGGCGATTCGTTTCATAGAATTGCCTGCGCTGATGAGCGAAAGTGCGTCGTTCACGGCTCAGCCGTGCGGGAGGGACGTTAGATCAATATGTGCTTCGCGTCAACTGTGAGGCAGGTCGCAGCATCCGCAAGAATTTTCCGTGCCCGTGAGGCATCGCAGAACGGCAAGTCGCCGCGCAAAGGCTGGATCATGTTTGCGCCTATTGAATTGAATCGCTTATGTGTACTCGATCCACACTCGGCGTCGTGGTTGGCGCCACTCTTCCGACACAAAGCGCCTGCTTTCCGGTGCATAGACCTTAGTACTTCGGTGGTAGATCGACAGCCCGGCGTACTATGGCCATCAGAGGTCATCGCGGACCATAATTTCAAATCAACTCGGGCCCATTGTTCCGCTATCACTCTGGCGACGAGGTTCAACCGTGAGTCAAATAACGCCACAACTCGTAACAGACTTCATGAAACGGGCAGGCAGTGTCGGCGTTATCGACCATGAAGGCATAACGAGGATGCTCTATCCAGCTTTGCACGAGTACTTAGGAGTGGCTCAAACGTCGCAACATCTCTGGCACGGCGGAACATGGCACTCGCGCGAGCAGTTCCTGCAGTTGTACGCAAAGCTCCAAATCGAAGTGCCGGCCTGAACGCCTAGAGATTCGTCTGGCGGCTGGCCCATCAATTGGGGACGACTCCCCTTACCGGCACCCCTAGGTTACGCTTCGCACCGGATCGGTCGAAGGACGCAAAACCAAACCCGAGGCCGCCACCCATATCGCGGTTTTTGCATATATGCGTATTTTGACTTTGCCTTCGAAGTTTGACTCACGCCCCTGAATTTGCCATTCAGCTCAATGAAGCTCGCCCGGAATGGGTGCCGGCGCATCGGCGCGCCGATACGCTGAGCGCGCTTGCTATTGTAAGCAAGCGAATGAATGCCCAACCCTATTGGGGAAAAGCGTGTAAGGTGCCGAGCGTACGAAGCGCGGGCGGTATCTCCCAAAGGGGTTCGGGAACAGCTTGATTGACCGCCCGCGTATCGTACAGTCAGATCATACGCCATTTTGAAGGCACGGCACGGGACAGCGGGCGAACACGCCGCGCAGCCTTAAGTCGGGTCCGTTTTTGTGCGTCGAGGCTTGTGATCCACGCGACAGGATTCGCACAGACCATCTTCGCCATTCACCGCACGCCGACATCCGCCAGCCGGATGCCCGTGTGTCGAGTCTTGGCACTTGCAAGACATTGTCATGAGTTCGCTAACGAGCGTAACGAACTCTCCTGAAGAATGACTGAAAACTCGCGCACGGCGTAAATCAGAAGTTATGGCTCGAGGGTATGTGAGGCCCGAGGCAATGCCGTCAGAAGCCAAATCGATACATTGAGAAAAACAGCGGATGAGCCTATAAGCCGGATTCGGTGAACGACCGTTGAGCTTTCGCCCACGCGGCCGAACGGCGATCATTCCTCTAGGTCCCGGATCGCTCCGGGACTCAAGCAGCCTACCCGAGGGTCGCAACGTCACGCTCTTTCGAACGCGGCGTGTACGGGCCGGGCCGGCCCTCCCCTCCTATTTGGCCTTGCTCCACGCGGGGTTTTCCGTGCCCCGGATGTTGCCATCCGGGCGGTGGGCTCTTACCCCACCTTTTCACCCTTACCAAATGCGCTTCGTCCGAAACTGGCCGTCTCGTGGTGTTACCAAAAGACGGTCGCCGAGATCGAAGCTCACCGGCGGTATATTCTCTGTGGCACTTTCCGTAGCCATTGGCCGCTCGACGCTTGCGCGCTTTGCGGCACGGCCCCCTGACGTTATCAGGCGCGTTGCCCTTAGCTCTCAGGCTTTCACCGAAGAGCCTGGAGTCCGGACTTTCCTCCCGCCCGCGTTTGTGTGGCACAGCCACTCTTGGCTGTGTCCCGAACGCAAGCCGACGATCACCCGGCTCATCCGCTGTATCAATTATAACCGCGAATGCCGCCCACGCGTGCTGTTTGACGCCTTTTTGCCGCAATGCTACATTCAAATGCACAGCCGACGTAGCTCAGTTGGTAGAGCAGCCGATTCGTAATCGGCAGGTCTCCAGTTCAAGTCTGGACGTCGGCTCCATCCATTTGCCTCTTGGCTGAAATTACGGCGCAGGCACCTCTGAGTCTTTCAAGTGGATCTCGCCCGAATCGACCGTTTCTCCGGTTCGTGAGATCGTTTCGAAAAACATGTCATCCCCGGCAATTTCGACGGCCATGAACGTGCGATCCTGGTCGAAGCCGGCCGCTTCAAAAGCCGCCGGCCGCAAATCGCCCTTCCGCAACTGTCCTCCTGATCCTTCCACGAAGTAATAGATCCCCTTCTGAGGCTTCGTTCGCTCATAAATGTGATCGTGTCCCGAAAAAACGACTCGCACCCCTGTTTCGACAAACACGGGCTCCAGCAAGTGCCGCAGTTCGATGGATGAGCCATGAAACCCGCCAGAGGAATAGAGAGGATGATGAAAAAACGGAATTTTCCAGGAGGCATTCGAACTTCTAAGATCGTCCCCAAGCCACTTCAGTTGGTCGGGGTCCATGTAGTTGCTATCCAGCGCGTAAAACCGCACATTCCCCTTATCGAAGGCGTAGTATCGATGACCGTTCATATTGAACGGTTTGTATAATTCCTCCGCCGGAACGTCATGGTTGCCCAGGCTGGCGTAAAATTTAACGCCCTCGTCAAGAAGCGGCTTATAGGGATCCTCAAATTTTTTCGCGAAATCTTGCGGCGATTTGCCGCCGTAAATGTTGTCGCCCACCATAATCACGAAATCAAACGGGAAACTCTTGTACAGTGCCGCCATCCGCGCGGCAATGTCGTATTGCGGCTTACCTCCTGTTCCCAT
>DATEGW010000112.1:0-2664 GCA_035279845.1 Candidatus Acidiferrales bacterium
TCAGGCGCGCGAAAGGTCGGCACGCTACGGTTTCGAAGAAGTGAACAGACTTCTCATACGAGCTCGCGTGCCCGGTCGATGAAGGCTTCCTTCATGATCTTTCGCGCCTTCGGCTCTCCCCGCACAAGAGACTCCGCGAAATGAAGCGCTTGCTCCGGTTTCACCTCGGCAGGCAAGGGAGCTGTTAGCGGATCAATCACAGCCTCGAGTACGGCGGGCCCAGGCAGATCGAGGAAGCGATCCATCGCATTCGGCATCTCTTTAGGATCTTCCACGCGCATTCCATAAGCGCCGCATGCCTCGGCGAATTTCGCAAAGTCCATCGGCTGTAGCTTCACTCCATACTCCGGGTTGCCGAGCATCACCATCTGTTCCCATTTAATTTGGCCGAGGTAATCGTTCTTGAGCACTACCACCTTCACGGGAAGCTTATACTTCACGGCGGTGAGCATTTCGAAGCCAAGCATCGTGAATGCGCCGTCGCCGACGAACGCGATAACCTGGCGGTTCGGATATGCGTACTGCGCTGCTAGGGCGTATGGAAGGCCAACAGCCATTGTGGCAAGATTGCCGGAAAGCGAAAACATTTGGCCGCGTTTCGCGCGAATGTGTCGCGCATACCAAGTAGCCGCCGTGCCGCTGTCACATGCGACGATCGCGTCACTGCGCAACCGCTTCCCCAATTCCCAGGCGACGACTTGCGGCTTCATCGGCATCGACTGCACCGTTCCGAGGCGCTCCATGTATTCAAACCAATCCTTCATGCCGGATTGCGCCTTTTTCAGAAAGCCGCGTTCTTTGTTGCGCTTGAGTAACGGAATCAGCCGCTTCAATGTCTCCTTGCTGTCGCCGACCAAACCGACGTCCGCGGGATAGCGCAGTGAAATGCGGCTTGGATTCAACTCGATTTGTACGGACTTTGCTTCTCCGGGGCTGGGCAGGAATTCCATGTAGGGAAATGCGGTGCCGATCATGAAAAGCAAATCGCAATTGCGGATCGCTTCCTCCGAAGGCTTGGTGCCGAGCAGACCGATGCTTCCAGTGGTATAAGGACTATCGTCCGGCACTGCGCCTTTGCCAAGGAGCGGTTTCACGATCGGGGCGCCGAGGGTTTCGGCGACTTGCTCCAGCTCGTCGGTGGCATGAAGCGCTCCGCGACCGGCGAGTATGCAGATTTTCTTTTCGTTGTTTAGTAGCTCGGCTGCCTTGTGAAGATACGATTCCGGCGGAATTGTGAGCGCACTGGCATGGACTGTTGAGACGTGATTCACTCGATTCCGATGCGACTTCTGCTGTTTGGGATCGTACGGCATGCTTTGCAAGTCTTTCGGAAATGTGATGTGGGCCACGCCGCGAAACGTTTCCGCCGTACGGCACGCGATTTCCGTAATTGTCTGAACATGGGTCGGCCCCATCACTCTTTCGTTGTAGACCGCCACGTCCATATATAGCTTGTCCATTTCGACGTCTTGTTGGCCGCTGGTGCCAATCAGGTCGTGAAAAGCCATGCCGGTAATGGCCAACACGGGCTGGCCATCCATTTTGGCGTCGTAGAGACCGTTGAGCAGGTGAATCCCCCCGGGGCCGGACGTTGCGAGACACACGCCCAGCTTTCCCGTAAATTTCGCGTAGCCGGTGGCCATGAAGGCTGCCGCCTCTTCGTGGCGGACTTGAACAAAATTGATTTTGTCCGCATGCGTGCGGATCGATTCGAAGATTCCGTTGATTCCATCTCCTGGGAATCCAAAAATCACCTCAACTCCCCAGTTGATCAGGGTCTCGATCATGACGTCGGCTGCGGTCATTTCACTTTCTCCTCGTATGTGATCCAAGCGGTTGATCTTGTGTGCAGATCGCGCGGGAAGATTGGCGTCCAGCCAAAATGACGCGGAAGACTACCTACCCGGGGCTGTCTGGGGCGGGACCAGCCTGAAGAACGTCAACTTCGCGAGACGGCCGCAGTCGCTACATCAAGTCATCTGCGGAACGGGCACAACCCAGCATTGCGTATCTCGCGCAGTGCGTTCCATCGGGCATAGCGTGTATTCTCCCGTGCGGATTTTCACGCGCGGGAATCGCCAGGAATTGCTGTCCGAATTCGATTGCGAGTTGGAAAGGCGTGAAGGAAATCGTCAGCGCGAAATTTTCGGCGCCATCGCCAGAACTGTATTTATTGACTTGCGGGCAGCCCCTGCGTGCTCGGGCATCCACACACCAGCACCTTGCAGTAACGCATGTGTATGTTTCTCGCCTGACGGCTAAAACAGTCGGGATCGCAGTGTTGCGGCGGTGCGACGCGGTAGGATAGGCTTACGGACAACGTGCCCGGGTGGCGGAATGGCATACGCGGAGGACTTAAAATCCTTTGGAAGCACAAACTTCCGTGCGGGTTCGAGTCCCGCCCCGGGCACCAAGCAGCGCGACACGAGCGCCTACAGGCCGGAGACTCGCGCCAATTCGGGCCGCTCGGCTCGTATGGGAACCGGAGCTTCATTGCGGTGGCGTTCGTCGCGCCGCGCCTGAATCACCATCCATTCCACGTCGGTCGGTCGGCAGGGGGATGAGATCACGTCAAAGGCACCCCACCGCATGGCTTCTTTAAAGTCTTCCCAATCTGCACAACGTGAGGTCACCACCACTCGCGGCTTGTGATCGGTGAGGCGG
>DATEGW010000113.1:0-4166 GCA_035279845.1 Candidatus Acidiferrales bacterium
GGCACCAGCACAGTGCTTATGTACAATCAGTTCCCGCAAATCCCGTTGAAGCCGCTCGGTAATCCCGCGCGTCCCTTCCCGAATTTCTCGCGCATCGAGGAATTCCAGAGCAACGCGAACTCGAATTACAACGGCATGACCGTCGCACTTAACAAACGCTTCGCCCAGAACTATCAACTGATGGCCGGCTATACATTCGGCAAGGTGATCGACGACGGCCCGGACGCGACCTCCGTCGTTCCCTTCTCTTTCGACGACACGAAAATGGTTTCCGATCCGCTCAACATTCGCGCCGACAGAGGCGCAGGCATTAACGACCAGCGGCACCGCTTCGTGCTGAGCGGCGTTTGGAATCTGAATTATGCCAGCGGTTTATCGTCGTCGATCGCGCGCGGCGTGCTGGGAGGATGGCAATTGAGCGGCATCTTCACGGCGGCATCAGGGCAGCCGTATTCCGGCGTCGTCGGATTCGATTTGAACGGCGACAGCAATCGCAACACGGATCGCACTCCGGAACTGGGACGCAACACGTTCTATACGCCGAAATTCATCTCGTTCGACCCGCGCGTGACGCGCAACGTCAATATCACGGAGCGCTACAAGCTGCAATTTATCGCGGAAGCGTTCAATGTCTTCAATCGCGCCAACATTACCGGCGTTTTCAACCAACAGTACAGCGTCGTCAACGGTGCGGCCTGCGGTGGTACGCAAACCAACACGTTCGGCGAATGCCTGAAGTCTGTGGCAACTTTTGGAACGCCCTCGAGCACGAATATCAACGGAGGTCCCGGCTCGCGCATCCTGCAGCTCGCGGTGAAATTCATTTTCTGAGGCCGGGGTCGGGGCTTCCCGGCAAAAATCGCCGGGACACAGAAAGCGTGGAAGCGCGAGCCTACAACACCAAGGCGTGACAGCACGCCTAGGGACGGCCTGCCGCTTGCCCGCCGTGGCGGGCAGACAGAGAATCTGCGTTTTCCCCGGCCTTTTGCACAAAGCAGATTCCTCGCTTGCCCGCCGCAGGCAGGCTACGCTCGGAATGACAAATTGACGACACTTTTTCAGCAGCCTGTTAGGAGGACTGTGCCGTCGAGGTTTCTGCGCCTCGGGCGTCTTTGCGTCGCGCTACTGCGCTCTCTTTGCCAGCGAGGCGTCGTCAACGATGGCCACGCCGTCGGGCGGCTCGAAATGAAATTGTGATTCTGCGATGGGAATGTTTTCGCGCCAGTCGCCGAAACGAAATTCCGTTTCGATCCCGCCCGGCTGGCGAATCGTCACGCGCGCCAGTTGGTCGCGCAGATTCACTTCGAAGAGCACTTCGGTGAAGGCGTCGCTATCTTCCCTGTGTGGCCTGCACACAAGAATTTCATTTCCTACTTCCGTTGCATTTTCACTTGCGTCATTTGAATTTGAGGTGCGCGACGCGGGCTGCTGCGTCGCGGGAGCCAGTTCCAAGGCGCCGCAGAGCCTTTCGAGATTCACCTTGCCCGCCAGCAGGGCCAGCGGCGTGCGCCAGTCGGAGCTTTGCTTAACCGAAGTGCGGCTCGCGGTGTGATCCGCGGGCACGTAATACCAGACGTTCTTGCCGTCGACGAGGAACAATTTCTTTTCCGGCGAATCGTAGTCCCAGCGCATGCGTCCCGGCCGCGAAAAATAGACTTTGCCGCTCTCGGCGCGAATTCCGGCACCGCCCGATTTGTACGTTTCGAGAAACACCGCCGACATGGTTTTCGTGTGGCGGTAATGCGCCTCGAGGGCGCGCGCAAGGTCTTGGGCCGTCAGAGGGTGAACGGGCCGATAACGCCGATCGGCCCCTACAACGGCGTGTGGTCCTTCCGTAGGCGCACTGGTGTTCCGGTTGCGCGTTTGGCTTTTGTAGGGCCCGATTGGATTTATCGGGCCGAAGGCGCGCGAAGCACGCCTCTGGGCATTTGGGTAGCGAAACCAAAAGAGCGAACGGGCTACACCGGCGTGTGGCCCTTCGGTAGGCGCACGGGTGTCCCGGTTGCGCATTTGACTTTTGTAGGGCCCGATTGGATTTATCGGGCCGAAGGCGCGCGAAGGGTGAACGGGCCGATAACGCCGATCGGCCCCTACAACCACGAAAACACTAAATCCCGCACATGTAGGGGCGGCCTTTTTACCGTGAGGCACGAGGGGCAGGCCGGCGGGAGTGGTCGTAAGAAACAAGGACAAAACGATCAGTGCGACGCGCACGCGAGAATTGTATCATTCACCGCGCGAAGAGTTTTTCCATCATTTCAGCGCGGGGCATTTCAAGATAGTTCGCAACGTCAGCGAGGATACTGCCGAGCGTTCCTACGTTCATCGTCTTGTGCGCGGGGATGGTGATGTGATGCTCCGAGCTTTTGATTCGGGATGTCAGGCGGAGATGACTTCCGGTTTGCCGCGTGATTTCGTAACCATACCGGCGGAGCAGGCGGGCTAATTCTTCGCCGCTGAGGTCACGCGGCAGCTTCACGCAGGAATGACCTCATCCTTGACCAGGTGCAGGCGAATAACTCGGGGTCTGTCCTCGCCGTCAAAGTGGCAGCGCACGGCGTCCTGGACCTGTCCTTTGAGTTCGTCCAGCGTTTCGGCCTGAGTGTAAATGGAATAGCCGAGCGCCTTGGCTTCGTAGCCACCTTCCGGCGCTTCCTGAATCGCAAAAACGATTTCGCTTTCGGTCATGGGATTGTCCTATCCCGTCATTATAGCTTGAACGCGCCGATTTCACCCGATATGGTTTACCCTGGGTCTCGGCGTTTGCTCTTGTGCCCGATTGGATTTATCGGGCCGAAGACGCGCGAAGGGTGAACGGGCCGATAACGCCGACCGGCCCCTGCAACCCCAAGACATAATTCTACATTCGTAGCACATCAACGGTGCGCGCAGGAACGGAAACGGGGTTCGCGTGGGTTACTGGAGAGTTTGCAAGGCGTCGCATGCTGCGGGGCTGCCAATGGGGTTGCCAGTCGGATCAAAATGGATTACGCCTGGCGTAGTGCTGCAAAAGCTGCGCTGACCAGTATAGCCGATGAGTTCGGGAACCGCCGTTGTTAGATACGAATTGAATCCTCGAGCGCCACACCCTGCCTCCGGCGGCGTATTCGGGCCCGTTCCGAGATAGCCGAATGTGTAACCAGATTTCGTGTTTGGCGGCGCGGTAATCAACTGGTCCAGCAAAAGAGCCTGATTGCAACTTGCCGTCACGCCTACCCCGCCCAAAGTGGCCAGCGTCGGCGGATAACCGTTGCCCCAGAATGTGTTGTAAACCGTTGCAGCAGTGGTGATCGCCCGAACGTATTCAGCCGCCGAAGCTTCATTCGCCGCCATTTTCGAGCGCAGGAAGCTAGGGATAGCTATCGCCATGATGATCAAAATGATGGCCACGACAACCAGAAGCTCAATAAGCGAGAACCCACGGGAGTGCTGCTTGAGCTTGCTCCCCTCGAATTGGACGTTTCTGGTTCGCATTTCATCCTCGATTTTCCTTGCCTGGATAAAAAAAGAGAGGAGAAAGCTCCCACTCTCTCCCCTCAAGTCAGAATGAATCAGCATTTTACAGCGAGTTCGGATACCCATCGGTGGAGCATGAAACACCGCCTGCAGCTTTGATCGTGCCCGAGGGGTCGTCCATAATCACTCCAGTCTGGTCAATGCAGAAGGTCCGCTGACCAGTAGTCCCGGGAACCGCAGGCTGAGCTCCGACGTCAAACGTCTGCCAACCTGCCGCGCAGCCCGCAGGCAGCGTGCCGGTAAATGCGGTTCCGCCAGTATACGTGAAGAAATACCCACTCTTCGCTGTGCCTGCCGTTACTGCGGCGGATAGGACAGGGTCGATCAGCATCGAATTGCCACAGGTGGCTGTAGGTCCAGCCGGTCCACCAAGAGTAACCAAGTCCTTAGCGAAGCCAACGCCGTACGTAGAATTGAACGTGACGTTCGCTGTAAGAATGGTGCGAAGTGAACCGACGGCAGACGCTTCGTTCGCGGCCATCTTGGAACGGAGCAGGTTCGGAATTGCAATCGCCGCGATGATCAGAATGATCGCCACGACGATCAAAAGCTCAATCAACGAAAAACCCTTCTGTTTCCTGTTCATGTGTTCTCCTTGAGTGATTTCTAAGCCTGCCAGAATCTCTTTGGACTTCATGGCGGCGTGCCGC
>DATEGW010000114.1:0-13079 GCA_035279845.1 Candidatus Acidiferrales bacterium
AACTCCGCACCGTGTTCGCGCTCACATTGAGGAACCGCGCGAAAAGCATCTGCCTCGCATTGAGCGAAGAGCAGATTTAGCGGATGGCGCGAGGAAGCATCTTGGGCGGCGCAGAGGGCACCTCCGTCACGCGAAGATCAATCGCCTCGCCTCGTTCGAAGCCGAGGGCCTTCTGAAGCGATTCGCGCAGATCGTCAAATATTTTCTCTTTATCTCTTGCCATTGCCCTTGTTCACGATTTGTCACAAGAAGTCGCATCGGCTCGCGCTTAGTTAATTCGTACAGGCGACCTACGAAAGTCTTCGATGCAATCGAATACCAGGAGTCCCGTTACACCGGCCCTACTGGCAAGGACGTGTGTTATTATCGGCGCTCTCTTATGAGAGTAAGTCAGTAATTCTTTTGACACGGGGAGAAAGCATGTCGCTTCAACAAGAGATTGACAAAAGGCGCGCGGAAATCCGCAGCGACGGCTATGCGATTTCAGTTGGTGAGTGGATCAGCATGTACGAAAAGCGCGAGCTAGACATTCATCCAGAATTTCAGCGGTTTTTCCGATGGTCAATCCGTCAGAAATCTCGCCTTATCGAATCGCTTCTGCTCGGTATCCCGGTGCCTCAAATCTTCGTCGCCCAACGGCCCGACGGTATATGGGACGTCGTGGATGGTTTGCAGCGTCTTTCGACTATTTTTGAATTTGTCGGGATCCTTCGAGATTCGGATGACAAGAGGGTGCCGCCTCTTACGCTTGAACCGACCACATATTTGCCAAGTTTGGGTGGCCGCCGGTGGGACGACCACAGGAATCCGACTTTTTCTTTAGACCAGGCACAGCGCCTTCTCATAAAGAGAGCCAAAATCAGTGTCAGCATTATCTTGAAAGAAAGCGATGAGATGGCTAAGTACGAGTTGTTTCAACGCCTTAATACGGGCGGTTCAATGCTTTCGGATCAAGAGGTACGGAACAGCATTTTAGTGATGATGAACGGCGATCTGTACAGGTGGATTCGCAGTTTATCGCAAGACAAGAACTTCATCGAATGTACCGCGCTTTCCGAACGGCCGATCGATGAGCAATACGACATGGAATTGGTCTCCAGATTCTTGGTGTTTCACAAGATGGCCCGCAATGACCTCAAAGCAATTGGCGATGTGGGTGAGTTTTTAACTGACAAGGCCAAGGAGCTGGCTCAGGATAAGTCCTTTGATTACGAACGCGAGGAGGCCGATTTCAGGCAGACCTTTGATGTGCTCTCGGAGACGTTAGCCGATGATTCCTTCCGCAGATATGATAGCCAAAAGAAGAGATTTGCTGGACCTTTTTCGGTGTCGGCGTTTGAGGCCATTGCGATTGGAATCGGCTACAACCCCAAGGTAGCTATGAGAAACCCCGATGACTTGGTAAAAAAAGTTAAGGCAATGTGGTCAGACGGAGACTTTACCGAAAACTCTGGATCCGGTATTCGTGCATCATCGCGACTCCCGAAAGTCATCCCATATGGACGCAAGGCTTTTGCGACATGAGGCTTCGAACGCCGGACGACGTCAATCAGTTTCTCTCGAATGATCTTGCCTGGAGAAAAAAGGAGTTATCCACACTTAAGCTCACTCTGGAAAACCGATCGAACCCCGTGTTCCTCAGGAGCTGGGTCGCGCTCCTCTATGCACATTGGGAAGGCTTCGTAAAATCTGCGAGTCGCGCCTATTTAGAATACGTTCATTTCCAGCGTCTCCGGTATCAGGAGTTATCTCCGCACATGATCGCGGTCGCGCTCCGCAGCAGGCTCCGAACTGTTTCCGATACCAATCGCATCCAAGCGTATATCGATGTCACTAAATTCTTTACGGTCGGAATGCACGAACAATGTTCTTTTCCCAGGGATGCCATCACTACTCGGGCGAACCTCTCTTCGACTGTTTTGCGAGATGTGGTGACGAGCCTTGGCTTGGATTTTTCCCCATATGAGACGAAGACTCACTTGATCGATGTGCGGCTTGTGCGCGTGAGGAACAATATTGCCCACGGTGAGTATTTAGAAGTAGACACTGAAGCCATCAATACCCTTCATTCCGAGGTATTTGAGATGATCGAAACATTCCGTACACAGGTTGACAATGCGGTCAGCACCGGAGCGTTCCTGAATACCGCCTAGCGCTAAAACGCCGATGCCAAACACGGGTTGGGACAAGGGAGTTGGTGCAGACACGTCGGATGAGCGTCAAGCGGGGGTACGCGAGATCACCTATGTGGCGTTCTGCGATATTTTAGGCTTTTCCGGCGGGTGGCGCATCGAATCGAAGCGTAGCCCTGTCACGACACACCGGATCATAGCCAAGCCTCGATCTATGTCGGCGGGTGCCGTATCCCTTTGCGGCGTTGGCAAAGGGTACGGAATTCGCTTTTAACGAACTAAATCGGCCCAATCAGCGTAATAGTTATTGAATACGCGAAACGCCACGTTTGCCGCGCTGGGGCTGGTTACAATTTTGGCGGCGGGATCGGGGATTATCGGGCACGAGATTGTGCCTGGTTTCCTGCATCCTTATCGGGCACCAATGTCCACGCGAAGGCTGGCGCGCGTCGATGCAATGCTCGAGCGCGTGCATGCCACACGCGAAGATTTCGATGTGCCCGCTCAGGACGGAATTGTGCTGCCCGGTGCGGAATACAAAACCGACATTGCTGTAAACGTTGGAAAGGAACAGACTAGCGAGACTTAAAATCGGGAATGATGCGGTTGGAAATGGGGCAACGCCATGACGTTCCTTGGTAGGATTGCGAAGCCGGGCCGAGTGATACAACTTCTTCCGTTCCTAGCTCTTCTAGTTCGACGCCGTGAAGCGAGCAGGTGGCCTTACCCTCCTTCGGGGCTACACCGCACTCTTTGTTTTGGCTAGGCATGGCGATATCCAACCGTTAGCCCATCGAACCGCACGCCGACGCAATGGCAGGCAGCAATGTCTCAGGGCCGTTCAGCTTGAGGTTGTAATCCGCACCGGGGAGTTTCCGCGTCTGCGGAGCGTTCAACGCGAGAATCGGAGTAGTCGGGAAGTTCGCCTTCAACCAGACGACCATTTCTTCTCGGGTGTCCTCCGGTGCACCATGCCCCACAATAAAGAGGTCAAATGTCCCTGCCGGAATGCCTAGCACAACTCTGGCCGCTTCGTTTCCAACCACTGAGATAACTTCGTAGCCGTGGTATCGCAATATATCGCTCCGCGCCGCAGACAATCCCCGGTCATAGGCAATTTGAAAGACTACGGGCTTGGGGTGTCCGCCCCACACGTTCACGCGAGCTACGATTTCCTTCGTCGGCAAATACATAGCGATGCATTCGTTTTTTGTTGTTTTCGAGAGTTGCTCAAGTTTCAGGCGGGCTTCCCGTAGGCCAAGCGCGTGACCGCGCCACAATGGCGAATCCTCTGTAAACTTCTCAAACAGTTCGTATTCCCGTTCCATTTGGAGACAACTCCACCATTCAGCGAATAGAGAGATGCCAGCTTTGTTACACCGTAAGTGCAAGCATGTCAAGGAAGCGACACCTTTTGGAAATCAGGGGACAGGAAATCAGGGGACAGGAACATGTGAAAAAATTGCAATGGGACGCGAAGTGGAGGGTGTCACCTGGCTCCGTTCCCAAATTTAAGGCGCCAAACGCGCCCAAATAGCGCATTCTAAGGTGCCAATCGCGACCAAAACCGCGCAATTTTGGCCCATTTCTCGCCGCCAAAATCGAACCGATCCACATTTCTGCACAAAGAATTCCGAAAAAAGAGCTTGCAATCTAGTTACTAGTGTGTTATCATCGCTCCGTGAATGTGCCGAGCCAACTTACAACGCAGAAACGAGCTGCGGAAGGCATTCCGTTCCAAAATGGGAAACGAACCCACACCGCCCAACCTGCCCGCCCCGACGGATTTCTAATCGCCGATCTGCCGATTAGAAATGCGCGTAACCCAAGCACTCTCAACAAAATTTCAATTTCTAATCGACAAAAAAACGGCACTTTTCGAACGCGTACGATCCCGGCGCGGACGGCTCGCCAGCCGCGCGCCGGTTCCACTAGCCACTTGCCACTGTTCACGAATCACCGTGGTTCTAATCGCAACTCACAAGAATTAAAAACCAACGTAACTCCATGAAAACAAACAGGAGGCACCCGTTCTAATCGCAATAGCCAAAGGGGGAAAGCGAAAGGCGAAAGCGCCATTCAGAAGAATGGCGCTCCGGGAAAATCGAGACCAAAAACTAGAACAGGCCTAGCTTGATGTGCAGGAACTTTTTAGGGTTCTTGCGGAAGTCGTTGATCATGAGCTGCATATCGCCGGTGAGGCCGGTGAGATTGTCGTAGAGCGCGGGATCGGTGAAGAATTTGCCGGCCGTGCCCTGATTCGAGTTGAGCTTGGCGGTGACGTCGCGAAGATTGGCGGACGCATCGCGGACGTTGTTGTAGAGCGCATCGTCGGTGATGGCTTTGCCGAGCGTGCCTTTGCCCGCGCGAGCGTCACTGAGTATGGCGTCGGCATTCGCGCTGATGCTGTTGATGTGCTGATACATTGCCGGATCGTAGATGATCTTGCCGAGCGTGCCTCGCTGATCTTTGACGGCGCTCATCGCATCATCGACTTTGCCGATCACGCTATCGGCCTTGTTGTAGACATCGTCGGACGCATAGAGTTTGCCGATGGTTCCCTTCCCTTGCTGGACGGAGGTGGCCATCGCGTCGACCTTCTCGACGGTCGCGTCAAGATGATTGTAAAGCGCCGGGTCTTTCATGAATTTGCCGAGAGTGCCTTGGCCGCGATTGATGCCTTCGATGGTTTGCTGAAGATCGTTGGTTAGCTTGGTTGCGCTGGCCATAAGCTGCGCGCTGCGCTCGATCACTTCCTGTGTGCCGACGGAGCCTTTCGTTTGCACAATGCCATTATTGGGAATCGGAGTGCCGGTAAGGCCTCGGGTGAGCGAAACGTAGCGGTCGCCGAGTAAGCCTTGCGTCGCAAGGCTCGCCGACGAATCGGTGCGAATCTGATCCTGAAAGCGTTTATCGACCTGCATCACGATGGTGACGGCGTGGTCCTCGTCCTGCGGGTGCTGCGTGAATGAAAACGATTGGACATTACCGACGAGAATGCCGTCGAGATCGACGGGCGCGCCGGTGGCGAGTTGGTTCACCTCGGGCATGTAGGTGATGAGGCGATATTTCGCGCCGAAGAAATGGCCTCCGGTGACGTAAAAAATCGTGATGCCCGTCAGGGCAAGGCCGGCCAGCACAAATATCCCCACGCGAAGATCGGTCAATGAAAGCTGCTTCTGTTGCGCCATTGCTATGCCTCCCTGTTCGTTGCGAAATTCGCTGCGATGTTGATCGCAATCTACATTTAAGTGGCCGCTGCAAGAAATTGCTTCAGATAATTGTCCGCGCTGCGGCCAAATTCCTCGGCCGAAGCTTCAAAATAGATATGGCCGTCGCGCAAGACGAGAACGTTCGTCGGCGAAACCTCATGGCGTTTTGCTCCGGGCGCGCCATTTGTGGCGATGGGCATCACGCGGCCTGAATCCACATCGAAACGATAATGCGCCAGGCCGAACGCGTCTTGCACGCGATGCGTGGCGAGCAGTGATGTGACGCCCTGCGTGTCGCGGCCACGCAAAATCAGGTTGATGATCGTCTGCGAGGTGACGGGATCGAGCCCTGCCGTGGGCGAGTCGTAAAACACGACAGCGGGATGATCCACAAGAGCGCGTGCGATAGAGACGCGGCGTCGCATGCCGCCTGAAAGATCGGCGGGATACAGGTTGACGGCATGCTCCATTTCGACGAACCGAAGCACTTCGCGGACTTGAGTTTCAATCTTCTTTTCGTCGACACCTTCCTCGTGCAGCCGGAAGGCAACATTGTCCTCAACGGTCATGGAGTCAAAGAGCGCACCTTCCTGAAAGACGAAGCCAAGGTGGCGACGAAAGTCGAGCAGTTCGCGTTCGGTCATGTCGGTGACGTCGCGGCCCATCACCCAGATTTTGCCTGAGTCGGGACGCATCAGGCCGGCCGCAAGCTTCATGATGAGGGTTTTGCCGGCGCCGCTCTCACCGAGGAGGACTTTCGTTTCGCCGGGGGAGACTTCGAAGGATATTCCGCGAAGGACGTCGCCTTCGTCGAAGCCGAGGCGTACGTCCTTGAAGACGATGAGTGGCTCGCCGGGAACGGCATCGGCTAGTACCATGCCCCGTCCGGGCTGGAACTCTGCGGCCATAAAGGAATTATAGACAGAAAAGGCGGCTGGAACAGTGTGTTGTGGCGAAAACAGTCGAACACCCGTTACTTGTACATGCTTAGGAAAAGGCGCGAGAGGAAGGCGTCCGAAACGAGAACGGCGAGCGCGGACCACAAAAATGCCGTTGTTGTCGCGCGGCCGACGCCCTCGGTGCCGCCTGTGACGCGTAAGCCTTGATAGCAGCCAACCGTGGCGAGAATCAACGCAAACATGAACGGCTTCGCCACTCCCTGGACAAGATCACCGAATACGAGGGCGTGTACAGCGCGCGTCCAGAACTGCACGGCGCCTAGCCCAAGAACGAAATGAGCCGTGACGAAACCGCCGACGAGTCCGAAGAAGTCCCCTATAGCGGCCAGCAAGGGAAGCATGAGCGCGGTTGCAATGATGCGAGGTACCATCAATTTGCGAATGGGATCGGTGCCAAGCGCGCGCATCGCATCCACCTGCTCCGTGACGACCATCGAGCCGAGTTCCGATGCCATGCCGGAGGCGTTGCGCCCGGCGACGAGCAGCGCGGTAATCGTCGGCCCGAGTTCGCGAACGAGAGCGATGGCGACGCCATCGCCCGTGAGCGACGCCATGCCGAAACGTGTGAGTTGAGCCGCCGTGTTCTGCACCAAGACGCTGCCAATGGAGAAAAACGCGGCGACGATGATCGGCACTGATCCCACACCGATCAGATCCATCTGGTTAAGAGTATCTATCCAGTAGACCGGGGGAGTAAAAATGTCGATGAACGCGTGAAATGAAAGGTACACGTAATCTTGAAACGTGAATATCCAGCGTTTGAAGGCATCTCCGAGACGTGAGAGGCGTGATGGCGATTCGGTCGGCTCGGGCATCGTTGGAGTGCTGTTTGAAACGTCTCGGCAGCTTCCCTCAGAAAGCCTACAGTTCACCTCATGATGCGTCAAGAGAACTTCCTGGTTAATTGCTCGCGAAGACGCACCTAAGGCACAGACAATGCGTCCTTTACGAGGGTTGTAGTGTCCGGTAAAATTCTTCGCCTGTATTTATGATTGGACGTGACCAGTAATGTTACGCTTCGTGACAGCGGGTGAATCGCACGGCCAGGCACTGATTGCATGGGTTTCCGGCTTTCCCGCCGGCGTTCCCGTGGACATGGAGTTCGTTCAACGCGAACTGCACCGGCGGCAACTAGGGTATGGCCGCGGCGGAAGGCAGAAAATTGAGAAGGATACGGCGGAGTTTTTGGCTGGCGTTCGTCACGGCAAGACGATCGGCGCGCCAATCGCCTTGCGCATCGAAAACCGCGACTGGAAAAACTGGGAAAAGATACTGCCAGTCGAGGACAGCGACGGTGCGGAAGACCTGAAGAAGAAGCTAACCGCGCCGCGTCCGGGCCACGCCGACCTGGCGGGTTCGCAAAAGTTTAATTTTCATGACGCGCGGTATGTCCTGGAACGCGCGTCTGCAC
This sequence comes from Candidatus Acidiferrales bacterium, assembly GCA_035279845.1. GTDB lineage: Bacteria > Acidobacteriota > Terriglobia > Acidiferrales > UBA7541 > Palsa-295. The sequence continues at coordinate 7,715 of DATEGW010000114.1, forward strand.
GCGAGACGGCAGCGCGGGTGGCCGTTGGCGCGCTGGCGAAGCTCTTTTTGCGCGAATTTGGAGCGAATGTGCTGAGCCATTCTATTGCCGTGGGGCACATTCGCCTGGAACGCGAAGCGAAGTGGGAAGAAATCGTGGCGATATGCGAGAATCTCGAATCGCCGCTGCGTTGCGTCGATAAGGCCACCGAAGACAGAATGGTGGCGGAAGTGGATAAGGTGCATCGCGCCAACGACACCGTTGGCGGCGCGTTTGAGGTAGTTGCGCGCGGACTGCCGCCAGGCGTTGGTACGCACGTGCAGTGGGATGAGAAGCTCGATGCTAAGATCGCACGCGCGGTAATGTCGATTCAGGCGGTGAAGGCCGTCGAGATCGGCACAGGATTTTCGAACGCGGCAAGCTACGGTTCGGAAGTACAGGACGAGATTCGTTACGATGCGGCACAAAAGAGGTTCAGCAGGCCGTCAAACCGCGCTGGCGGACTGGAAGGCGGAATTACCAACGGCGAAGACGTGATTGTGCGCGGCTACCTGAAGCCCATTTCTACTCTTCGCAAGCCGCTCGTTACGGCCGACATGAACACGAAGCAGGAGGTAAAGGCCGCTTACGAGCGGTCGGATGTCTGCGTGGTACCCGCGGGCGGAGTTGTGGGAGAGGCGGTGGTTTCGTTCGAGCTTGCGGCTGCGATGCTGGAGAAATTCGGCGGGGATTCGATCGCTGAAACGAAACGGAATTTTGAAGGGTATCTAAAACAATTGGATAATTTCTAGCCACGATGATCCACCCCATTGTGAAATACGGCGATCCGGTGCTCGAGACGCCGACGAGAACCATTGAGAAGTTTGACGAGGAGCTGCAGAAGCTCACGGACGACATGTTCGAGTCGATGTACGCTGCGCAGGGCGTTGGATTGGCCGCGCCGCAAATTGGCATCGGCTTGCGCGTCGCCGTTGTCGACGTTTCGAACGGGAAGAATCCCGAGGCGAGGATCGTCTGCGCGAATCCGGAGATCACGCATGCGGAGGGCGAACAGCGCGAAGAGGAAGGCTGTCTTTCGCTCCCCGGATTTCGCGGACACGTCGCGCGGCCGCAATTCGTGACGATTCGCGCGCAAGATGTGACCGGGAAAGAATTCGAAATGCGCAGCGAAGGCTTACTCGCGCGCGCGTTTTGCCACGAAATCGACCACCTCAATGGAACGCTCTTCATCATGCACCTGGGGATGCTGAAGCGCGACATGATCAAGCGCAAGATCCGCAAGTTGAAAAAAGACGGCAAGTGGTAGGCGGTTCATGGCGCTGCGCATCGTCTTTTGTGGCACGCCAGCATTTGCCGTTCCCGCTCTCGATCACCTGATCGCCCAACCTGACATTCGCGTCGAAGGCGTTGTGACACAGCCGGACCGCCCGCGTGGCCGAGGCAATGAAATTTCGGTCTCGCCGGTGAAGGCTGCTGCGCTTGCCGCCGGAATTGACGTTTTTCAACCGGAGAAGGTGCGTGCTCCCGAATCGGTCGCATATTTTGAGCGCGTCGCGCCCGATTGCGTCGTCATCATCGCGTATGGGCAGATCATTCCCGCAAAATTAATCGCGATTCCGCGGCTTGGCTGGATCAACGTGCACGCCTCCCTACTGCCAAAATATCGCGGCGCCGCGCCGATCAACTGGGCAATCATCAACGGCGAAACCGTGACCGGTTTAACGACGATGCAGATCGATCCTGGGCTCGATACCGGGCCGATGTTGCTGAAAACCGAGTTGTCGATCGGGCCGGATGAAACTGCGCCGGAATTGTCTGTCCGCTTAGCGCAGGCGGGCGCGCCACTCATCGTAGAAACGCTGCGCCTCGTCGAGGCAGGCGAAATTACGCCGGAGCCGCAGGACAATTCACAGGCGACGCTTGCGCCACCGCTGGAGAAATCGGATGGCGCCATCGACTGGCAACTGAGCGCACAATTCATTTACAACCGCATACGTGGCCTGCAGCCCTGGCCCGGTGCATTCACGGGCTTTCGCGGGAAGATTTGCCAAATATGGGGACGGCTACGTACGTTGGAACAGATTCTTGCGGCGAATCCGGGCGCGAGCGTGACTTACGCGAGTATCAAGAGCCCGTTGCCATCAGCTCCGCCCGGTTCGATTCACGCGGGCAAACTCGGCGTCTCGGTCATGTGTGGTGAAGGAGCGTTGTGGCTGGACTTCGTGCAATTAGAAGGACGCAAGCGAGTGACCGCTGCAGAATTTGCCAACGGCGCGCGACTCGCGCCTGGCGAACGTTTCGGCTGAGGGCATTTGGAAGCTGCCCCACGTGAAGAAAGAACAACAGTCCCGACCGAGCGCAGCGACCGATGCCGATTCGAGTCGTCCGCTTTCGGCTCTACTTTCGCAGATGCTCGTAGCGTTTACGGTCGAATTTGACAACGAATTCGAGCGACAAATTGCCGAGGCTGGGCACCCCGGCGCCCGATTGTCACTCGTTGTATGGTCTAATCTGATCCGCTTCATCCCGCCGGAAGGCATTTCCGTTCGGGAGATTGTGTCGAACTCGCTCCTAGAACAGACGGAAATCAAGTTGATGCTCGGCTGTCTGGAGCGATGGGGTTTTGTCGCGCTACAGGCTGGGTCTGTTCAGCAAGCTCCACAAGTCCGTGTTAGAGGCGCTTTTGCGGTGCGTGATGGTTTCGGCAGCGGCCGCGGAATCAACGTGGAATCGCTCGTTCGTTTAACGGAAACGCGAGGCGAAAAAGCGAGACAGATATGGCCGCCACTATTCGAGCTGATCGAATCGCGCTGGCGAGAGCGCTTCGGAGCGGATGAAGTTGCGCACTTTCGCGACTGCTTAGCGCACATCGCGGATCAATTGGACGTTGAGTTGCCGCATGGATTCACCGATATCCGATACAGGAGGCGCGAATTCCCGACGCGGCGTAGCCGGAACTCCAGCAAATTCTCGCTGCCAACGCTTCTTGCTCAAGCGCTTTTCGCGTTTGCTATCGAATTCGAGCGCGAATCAGCGGCGCCTCTCGCGCTGTGTGCAAATGCAATTCGTGTGCTGGGAGAACAGCCGACTCGCGAAGGCGAAATTCCGCGGTTGACCGGCAGTTCCCCCGAAACAAGCGGCATTGGCTGGCAATTGAAACCATATATTGTGGTGGAGCGCGCCCCTAGCACGGAGCGCGGAAAAGTAGTTCGCCTTTCGTCACGCGGCCTTGAAGAGCAACGACGGTACGGTCGTTTGGTTGCCGAAATCGAAAAGCGCTGGCAAAGCCGCTTCGGCAAGGAACACGTCGAAGGATTGCGTGATTCTCTCGAGGCGCTCCTCGATGCCGAGAAGGGCGAGCATCTTATGCTTTCAGAAGGACTTATTCCGCCGAGCGGCACAGTGCGCGCGGGCGATATAAGTCCAGCGCTTGGGCGACGCGACATCGGATCTGCGGCGAAGCAGAGAGCACGCGATCTCGTCGCACAAACCGAGGACTTCGTGCGCGATCCTACAGGAACGCTGCCTCACTATCCGCTATGGGATATGAATCGCGGTTTCGGCCCTTAAGAGTTTCGAAAAAAAAGATGCCGGTTGGAGTAAACATTCTATGGAAGTGTTGTGCCGAAAAATGCGTTCTGGCCCGAGCGAATGTCGCGGCCATAGCTGAAGATGACATTTACGGTATCAAGCACTCTGATGCTAACCTGCGCCCCTGGATCCCACAGCCATTCGTGCGAACCGAATGCGCCGGACGCGTCGGAAATATCTCCCGCATCAATCGCCGGTCCGGCTTTTAACTCAAAGAAGGCGTCGTGATAAATCACCTTCTCCCAGTCCCAGTTCCACAGCAAATAGCGCCGGCCCATAGGCGAATTCCCTTTCCGCCCGTCGTTCGTGGCTGAAATTCCGCGAAGCCACAGATCGTTATCGTCACGTTCGACGCCAAGCGTGTACAGCTTGTCGAAAGGCACTTCGCCAATAATTGCTCCCGCGCGAAAGCGCGAGTTCATTTCGTAGTCGTCTCCTTCGGACTGCGGAAGCCAGTGGAAAGAGAGCGAACCTTCGCTGCGTCCAAAACGGCGTGAGCCGCCGCTTGCAAAGAAACGCCCGACGCCTCCTAGTGCGGAAGAATCTATAGTGAGTCGGCGATCAGGGATCGACAGCAGGTGGTAATCGGAGGCAACGTTCCATTCAAGCACATTGCCGCTCGTGAAAAATGTGCCAGCCTGCCCAAAGGCCGCGCCCTGCTTACCAAACGTCCGCCGCGAAAAGGTACCGCCTGTTTGCCACCCCCATCGGCCATTTTCGATGCGGCGAATTTCCGCACCGAATTCCAATTTGCGCAATTTCAACGCTGTCAAGGGCGCGCCAGCACCGTAGAACGAGTTCGTGAGATTCCAATTTTCGTCGCGGCCGTCTGCGTAGGCTTCGAGACGCCACTTTGGACTCATGTGCAGAGGTATGGATACGGAAGCAAAAACGCGGCGCTTCTGTGAATCCCATCGGACGATTGACTCGAAGTTGATCGCTGACCCGTGCATATTGTGATAGGCGGGATATGCAGTTTCGTACGGCAGGCCCCGAAGAATCGAGAGCGCCGCATTCCATTTGTTCGAGCCCCAGCCGTCCTCTTCAAAAGAATGAAGAACAAGGTTGTAGTTGTCAGAACCTTCGGGCCGCAGTTCCCAACGGCGATTCGGGAAAATGCCGAGCGCGCCGATCAGTGCATCTGAGGTTTCGAAATCGCGCAGCCGCAACGTCGATAAAGGAGAAATGGTGATCGCCCGCTGCAGTAATACTTCGTTTATACGAGGTTGAGGACTCTCTTTGATTTGCGAAATCCGCGGAGCTTCGATGCGATTCCAATATTTGAGAGCCGCCGGCACATTCCCACGCAGCAGGTAAATCGTGGCGAGGAAATTCAGCGCGTAAGAATCGTGCGGATCAAGATGAAGAGCGCGACCTAGGTTGCGCTGCGCTTCGGCAAGATCGTGTGTGCGATAGGCGACGCCCGCAAGCTCAACTGGGAAGCGCTCTTCACTTGGATTCTTTCGCTCGCCATCTTCGAGCGCCGCTTTCGCTTCAGAAAAACGTTGCAACTGTGCAAACGCCAACCCGCGATACAGGTCCAATTCAGCAGGGTTGGAAGCGGATGCCGGGACGAGCCGAATGATCTCTGCGTACTGCTTCTGTTCGTAGAGTTCGTGCACGGATTCGACGGAAGGCGCCTGGCACATGCACCAATCGGGCCACAGACACAACAGTGCCAACAAAAACCCAATATTTATGGCGAATCTCAATTCGGTAGGGCAAGCAGAGTCCATCTCCCTGCCGCAGCCCATTGCTTTTCGAAATCCGCCCTGGCGACTCGCAACAACTTTTG
>DATEGW010000115.1:0-5663 GCA_035279845.1 Candidatus Acidiferrales bacterium
CCCTTGCGGCGAGCGATAAGCAGGCCAACTTTCGTATGCTAACATAGCGTTTTTGCACGGCTCGTCCGGTTGTTACCGTATGTTTCAAAGAAAACATGCGCTTGGGCCTTCTGGCAAATTCCCATGAGCGATGAAATGAGCGACGAACTGATCCTCGGGATCGAATCTTCCTGCGATGAAACCGCCGCGGCTGTTGTCGCCGGTGGGCGGCGCATTTTGTCCAGCGTCGTGGCGTCGCAAGTGGCGATTCATCGTAAATACGGCGGCGTCGTCCCTGAATTGGCCTCTCGCGAACACTTGCGGCAGATCGTTCCTGTGGTGCGCGAGGCGATTGAACAGGCGGGCATCACTCTGCGGGAAGTGAGCGCGATTGCCGTGACGCGTGGCCCTGGCCTGATAGGTGCGCTCCTTGTGGGTGTCACCTATGGAAAGGTCCTCTCGTACGCGCTCGGCAAGCCTCTGATCGCCGTGAATCATATTGAGGGCCACGTGCACGCCGTGTTGCTGGAGGCCCATATCGCAGGCAAAGTGCCGGAATTGCCTGCCGTTTGCCTGATCGTCTCCGGCGGCCACACGATTCTCTATGACGTGAAAACGGACGGCGCCTCAGGCAACGGTGCCTCACACTTTACTTATGCGCGCATCGGCGGCACTCGCGACGACGCGGCTGGCGAAGCTTACGATAAAGTCGCAAAAATGCTTGCGCTCGGATATCCCGGCGGTCCGGTAATCGATCAACTCGCTTCGCACGGCGATGCGAAAAAGATTCAGTTCGGCGTGCCGAAGATGAAGGGTAATCGATTCGATTTCAGCTTCAGCGGAATCAAGACGGCCGTGCTCTATCATTTACGGCGCAATCCGCAGCTTCAGCCTGAAATAGAGTCGCGGCAGGCGGCGCTCGCGCGCGGGGAGCGCACCGCCGCGGCTCTGCTTCCATTGTGCAGCAAAGAGACACTCGATCTCATCGCAAGCTTTCAACATTCTGTCGTCGAGGATTTGCTTTCGCGCACGCTGGGCGCGGCGGAGCAATTCGCGGTGCGGACCGTTTTTCTTTCGGGAGGGGTAGCGGCGAACAGCGCCCTACGTAAGGCATTCGAAGCGGAAGGGCAGCGCCGCGGATTGCAGAGTTTTTTCCCGAGCCGCGCGCTTTCCACGGACAATGCTGCCATGATCGCAGCCGCCGGCTATCCGCGCTTCGTGGCAGGCGAGCGCGAAACAATCCTGCTCAACGCCGAAGCGAATCTCCCTCTGGCGTGATCGTCCGCGTCCAGGCGCTTTTTGTAGCAACCGACCCGCCGTATGGTCGGGCGCCTTTCTCGTTCATCTAGAGCAATTCCGGTTCGTAGATATAGGCGAGCCCGTCGTTCGTAATAGCGTATGCTTTCGATCCATCCGCGCTCCAGCTCAAATCGAGCACTCCTTCCGCGGGATATTCGTCGAACACGTTGATCCGGTTCATGTCCGCCAGAAAAAGCCGCCCCTTTGCCGAGCTTCGCAGTAGGGAACTGTAAAACAAGCAGACCGGCAGATGCGGATGCCAAGCGCACTGCTCGCCGCCAAAGGGCAGCACGGAAGATTCCGCCGAGAGGGGATCGATGCCCAACGCTTGCCCAGCTGAGCAGTAGACGAGCCGCTGCCCATCGTTTGACCACGCTAAATCCGTAATCCGCCCCTGCGCTTCGAAAACTGACTTCTTCTCCAACGTCGCGGCGTCCAGAAACACGATCAGATCGTCAGCCCACTCGCCTCCGATCTCAACCGTTGCGGCAATATGTCGCTCATCCGGGCTGAACATCATGCGGCCATAGCCGGCAAATCTTCCTGCCTCGCTCGATTCGCCGTCGGTCGAGCGCGGTTCCAGCCAGTCCGGCACGCCAAGTTGCTGGACGCATTTGGCAATGGCGTCGCCGGGCGCAGTCGCTGGCAGGCGCATTCGCCACAAATCGAGCGACGCGCTCCATCCCCGCGTTGAGCTCGCGACGAAAGCCCCGCTCGGGGACCATGCGATGAAGGACGGCGCGTGAGCGAAGTTTCCGAATACACCGGCGAACGTTTTTGCCTGAAGGTCAAAAAGTTGTAGTTCGCTCCCGCGCGAGCCCCGTGCGCGCAATAGATATCGTCCGTCACGTGACCATGCGAAGCGCGCAGGCAAATTGACTTCATCAGGATCGTCCGCTTCAGCCGTAAGGCTCAGCGCGAGGGTCGGAACGCAGCGTTCCACATCGAAGAGCGTCAGACTTTGCCCGCCTTGGCGAACTTGCGGCGAAATCGTGCAAACTTGTCCATCCGGTGATACCGCCGCTTGCGCCACAGGGCCTTGGAAAACCTTTCTTACCAGCCAATTCGAATCGCGCGCCAAATCGCGCAGCCCACGGCGGATCAGCGCGGCGGAACGCACCGCAAGTCCTCGTGATCCCGTCCGCGCGAGCTCGGACGCAGGCGCCTGCTTCGAATTTGTCTCCTGCGTCGGTGACAACCGAGCCATGATTTATCGCTTACCTTCCGCCAAACGGCGCTTGGCCTCGGCGATCTGCTCTTCCGTTTTCTCGACCATTTCCTTCAGTACGTTGCGGCCAAGCTGTGCGGCTTCTTCCACGCGCGTCCGCAGTTGGTACAAATCCGATCGAAGGAGAGCCTGAGACTCGGCTTCGATTTCTGCAAGGCGTCCGCGAACCTGGCTGATCCGGCGGATCACTCGAATCAGCTCTGCGCCAGGGCCGTCGCCTTGGAATGCTTCCGGGCTCGATTCGTATTCGTTGAGAATTTTCGCCAGTGCCGGTTCGTCGCCGCGTTCGTAGGCTTCGTTCGCGCGCGCCATCAGCTGTTGACGCGTGGCCCGATCCTCGCGGTCGGAGGTGAGATCGGGATGAATGCGTTTCGCCACGTCGCGATAAATGCGTTTCATTTCCGGCGAAGCCTTGAACGCGCGCGGCTCCTGATCGCTCTTGTCGCCGGCGCCTGCTTTGGTTTCATTTGCTCGAGCGCGGGCCTCGCGAGCGGCCTGCTGTGCGCGCTCGTTTTGCGGTTGCTCGGCGGCAAGCTTTTCCGCAAGGCGAGCTTTGTATTCATCGAGTTCGGCATAGCGCAGCCCCACCAGGTGCAGATATTGGCGTTCAAAAGCGCCAAGCTCCGCGCGCAGATTCGTGACGCGCAATTCGCGTTCGGTGAGTTCGTTTTCGAGGCTCTTCTGCTCGTCGCGTTTGCGGAGCAGTTCCGTCTCCTCCGGTTTCAGAGAAGGCCGCGCCACCGGCTTTTCTGGCGCCTTTGCGGAGGGACGCGGGGCGTCCGTATCAATGGATTTGCGGCTCATCGAAGAGACGGTCCGGCTTGTGCAGGCCTCAAGATAGCCCTTCCGGACGCATATCCGATTTTACGGTTCCCGCGTCGGCACGAGCCGAACTTCGCCGACCGCGGTACAGAATCGGTTACCGGACCAAAGTCCTATGGATGGCCCTGACGGGTTTACCGTGCTTTTGCGGATTTCACTATCCGCTCAATTTGCGCCAAATGATTGATGTCATGTCCGGCGATCATGGTGACACTTCTCTCAACGCTTTCTTCGCCCCGCTCGGCGTGCTGACCATAATGCTTCCACTGTTCCGGCGTGATGGTTTTCAGCACATTGAGCGTGGCCCTGCGCAATGCCACAAACTGCTCGAGCGCGGCAAGAGTGTCGCGCTTGTCGTAATGAAGGGCTGTTACCCATCGATCTTGGTCGAAGCTGGCAAGGAGTGCGCCAGGTTCGCCAAGAATGAGTCGCACGCGAAAGCCGTAAACAACTTCCGTATCGGCCATGTGCGTCACAATTTCGTGAATCGACCATTTTGCAGGTTCGGGCCGCTTGCGCAGCTTCACCTTGGACACACCCTTTAATAGGCGCGCGAGCTTTTGTGGTGTTGCCGCCTGGATTTTCAGCGGGTCTTGGTCTTCGACGTAAGACAGCATGCGGTTTCGATACTGTTCCACAGTTTCAGGCACGGTGCTCTCCTTATGCGTTGATTGGCGGAGATTGTAGGAACCGCGCCGACCAAGGTCAAGAGACCAGCCTGAGCACTAAACATACGAATTGGCTCAAGCGAAAAATGGATAATAACAGGGTAAACACCCTCGTGTGACCGCTCGCTGTAAAAACTCTCTGGTACTAGTATCGGCGATTTACTTCACGGGTCCTCGTACAACGCTGATAATGGGAACTTTAGTCGAGTGTACGCATGGAGCTCTTCGTGCCCTTAGAATTTGCGGTGAAACATGATGGCGAAAAAGACATTCGTTCATGGCGGAAATACTGACTGTGGCGTGCCATCGGAGAGAAGAATTGATCCGCGCATGTCCATCGCCGTGCCGATTTATCTGGTGAGTGCGAATCGAGAGGATCCTGCCGAGCAAGCTGTCACAGAAAATGTCAGCCCGGGCGGGGCTTGTGTGATTTGCTACCAGCGATTGGAGCCGGGCGAACGGCATGCCCTCAGCCCTCTATCGCTCAATATGCAGCTGAAGGGACGCGTGGTCTATTGCCGCCCATTGTCAAACAGACGTTTTTGCGTGGGGTTGGCTTTCGAGCGGTCCTTCGCGCACTGGTGGAGATACCGCTCGGAATCGGCGGTTCACAAGACGCCCAAACTTGCAACGCAGAATTAGGGCTTCTTAGTCGGGGTCGCTGGCGTCTGCGAAGGCGCAGGCGTTTGCGACGAAGGCGCGGGAGTCGTCTGCGTTGGCGCAGGAGTCGTCGGCTTAGCCGGAGTAGACGCTGCCTTCTTCGCCGGAGTCGGATTCGTAGTTTGCTCGAGTATCGAACCTGTGCCGACGCTTTGCGACGGTCCGCGCTTGAGAGAAAGCGTCAGAGAAGTAAGCATGAATACAATCGCGCACCATGTGGTGGCGCGTGAAAGGAAAGTAGCGGCCCCGCGCGGTCCGAAAGCGGTTTGGCTGCCTGCGCCGCCGAATGCGCCGGCCAGATCAGCCGCCGATCCGCTTTGGAACATGACCACGAGGATCAGCACGAAGCAGACGAGAATGTGGAGCGTCACCAGAAAAAACGTAAGTCGCCAACCGATCCACACTAGAACCAGTGCGGCCAGAATCGCTATCGCCCACTTCATCCAACTAGGCATGTAAAACTCACTTTCTAATTCGCAAAACTAAAAGTTCACGATAGCCGCGAACGATTTTGCGCCCAGGCTAGCCCCACCAACGAGTGCGCCGTCGATATCCGGCTGTGCCATCAAGCCTTTGATGTTGTCCGGCTTGACGCTGCCGCCATAGAGAATTCGCACTCCGTTCGCGCATGCTGCGCCGAATTTGGCGTTCGCAAGCTCGCGAATGAAACGGTGGGCGTCCTCGGCGATTTCCGGCGTAGCAGTGCGGCCCGTTCCAATGGCCCAAACCGGCTCGTAGGCAATCAGGATACGCGAGAAGTCGGCCTCGGTCAACGCGGCGAACCCGCCCTCGAATTGCCTCCGCAGCACGTCATTCGTGATGCCGCCTTCGCGCTCGGGCAGCGTCTCTCCCACGCAAACAATCGGAGTTAGCCCTGCAAGCAGCGCGGCCTGCGTCTTGCGATGAACCGTATCGTCCGTCTCGCCGAAATACTGTCGGCGTTCGGAGTGCCCGATGATCACGTACTTGCACCCCGCCTCCATGATCATCCGGGCCGAAACTTCGCC
>DATEGW010000116.1:0-4170 GCA_035279845.1 Candidatus Acidiferrales bacterium
GCGAACGGAAAGCCGGATTCCGTGGCGATCAGCTATCCGCGCGACATCGAACAAGAGCAATTGCTGTATAGCCGAATCACCGGCGAATAGACGCTCCGTTGAGCCCGAGAAAGCGCCCGACTGCAGGGCGAGTCGGCCGCTACATGGGCCAGCTACATTTAACGTGTGAACGTCATATTGCGCAGCACGGCAATACGCTCCGGCAAAGGCGGGTGAGTGGCGAACAACCCACGGAACAATTGCCGAGGCGAAAGGGGCGCCACGATCATTAGCGCTGCCGTTGTCTGCGGCACGTTCATGGGGATGCGATTGTTGTAGGCCTCGAGTTTTTCCAGCGCGCTGATTAGGCCATACGGATGGCCGACCATCTTTGCGCCGGATGCGTCTGCCTGATATTCGCGCTGCCGCGAAATACCCAGCTGCAGCAAAAGCGCCGCGAGCGGGGCGACGAAGATCATAATCAACGCGGCAAGCCCGCCGCCTTCGCGCTCATCATTGCCCCCGCCCCAGCCGCCGAAGATCATCGCCCATTTGCCCATGGACGCAACCCACGTGATGGCGCCAGCAATCGTCGCGGCAATGGACGAAGTCAAAATGTCGTAATTGCGGACGTGCGACAGCTCATGCGCGATCACACCTTCGAGCTCATCGTCGTTCATCAACTGCATCAGCCCTTGCGTCACCGCGACTGACGCGTGCCGCGGATTTCGTCCCGTTGCAAACGCATTCGGCGCGGGCTGAGGAATCATGTAGAGCTTCGGCACCGGTAGGTTCGCCTTTGCCGCCAGCCGCTCCATAACCTGGTAAAGCCGCGGCGACTCCTCGCGGCTGATCGGTTGTGCGCCGCTGGATTTAAGCGCGATCTTGTCTGAGAAGAAATATGCCGCTCCGTTCATGATGATCGCGAAAATTAGCGCGATTGTCATGCCGCCGCGCCCGCCAAGCGCGCCGCCGATGAATAAAAGCAGCAGGGTAAGCGCCGTCAACAAAAACGCAGTCTTGATCGTTTTCATCTTCGTGTCCTTTGGGCCCTACATCCCTTACGCGCCAGATCAGGCGGCGCCCGCCTTTGCAGCCTCCCGCTTGAACGTCATCTCGTCGGTCTTCGCATCTGCATCTACCAGGACTTCATCCCCATTGTGGACTTCTCCGTCTAGAATACGCAGCGCGAGCGGGTCTTGTATCAGCTTCTGGATCGCGCGTTTCATCGGACGCGCTCCAAACGCCGGATCAAACCCTTCCTTAAAGAGCAGGGCTTTCGCCGCCGCCGTCAGGTGCAATCTGATCTGCCGCTCCGCCAGCAGCTTCGTCACATGAAGCATCTGCAAGTCCACGATCCGGTCGATCTGCTCCTTGCCCAACGGCCGGAAGATGATGATGTCGTCGATGCGATTCAGGAACTCCGGCCGGAAAAGCTCGCGCAGTGCGGACATCGCCTCTTCGCGCGCTTTCTTCGGATCCTTGTCAGCCAACTCGAAAATGGCCATCGAGCCGACGTTCGAAGTCATTATGATCACGGCGTTGCGGAAATCGACCGTGCGACCTTTTCCGTCCGTCAGGCGGCCATCCTCCAAAATTTGCAGCAGTACGTTGAACACATCAGGATGCGCCTTTTCGATTTCGTCCAGCAATACCACCGAGTAGGGCTTTCGGCGCACCTGTTCGGTGAGCTGGCCGCCCTCTTCGTAGCCGACGTATCCCGGAGGCGCGCCAATCATCCGAGCGACTGAATGCTTTTCCATGTACTCGGACATGTCGAGCCGAACCATCGCGCGCTCGTCGTCGAACAGAAACTCCGCCAGCGCCCGCGCCAATTCGGTTTTGCCTACGCCGGTCGGCCCAAGGAATAGAAATGATCCAATCGGCCGGTGCGGATCGCTCAAGCCCGAACGGCTCCGCCGGATCGCGTTCGCCACGCTGGTTAACGCTGAATCCTGCCCAACCACACGCTGGCGCAACCGCTCTTCCATGTGAACGAGCTTTTGCACTTCGCCTTCGAGCAAGCGCCCAGTCGGAATCCCGGTCCACTTGCTGACGATCTTCGCGATCTCTTCTTCGCCGACTTCTTCTTTCAGCATCGGTTGATTCTTCTGCAGCTCAGCTAGCTTATCTTGCGCCGACTTCAACTCTTTTTCCGCAGCCGAAAGCTTGCCGTAGCGAATCTCCGCAACTTTCGATAGCTCACCCGACCTCTCGTAGCGTTGCTCCTCGGTCTTCAGCCGGTCGATTTCTTCCTTCTGCTTGCGAATGCGCCCAATGGCATCCTTCTCGGTCTGCCAGCGTGCTTTCAGCGTATTGGATTGCTCCTTCAGGCCACCCAGGTCTTTTTCGATTTCGCCCAGGCGGTTGCGCGAATTCTCGTCGCTCTCTTTGCGAAGTGCCTGACGCTCAATCTCAAGCTGCATAATCCGCCGCTCGATCTCGTCGATATCCTGGGGCAGGGAATCGATCTCCATGCGCAGGCCCGCGGCCGCTTCGTCGACGAGATCAATCGCCTTGTCGGGCAGAAAGCGATCCGTGATGTAACGCTGCGAAAGCATGGCTGCCGCGACAATTGCCGCATCCTTGATGCGCACTCCATGATGAACTTCGTAGCGTTCCTTCAAGCCGCGCAGGATCGCAATCGTATCCTCCACCGAAGGCTCGCCCACCATCACGGGCTGGAAACGCCGTTCGAGAGCAGGGTCTTTTTCGATGTATTTGCGATATTCATTCAGCGTAGTTGCGCCCACCGCTCGCAATTCGCCGCGCGCCAAGGCTGGCTTCAACATATTCGACGCGTCCATTGCGCCTTCAGCCGCGCCTGCGCCAACCAGCGTATGCAGTTCGTCGATGAACAGAATGATCTGCCCATTCGATTCGGTAACTTCCTTCAGCAGCGCCTTCAAACGATCCTCGAATTCGCCGCGATATTTTGCACCAGCTACCAATGCGGCCAAATCGAGCGACACGAGCCGCTTCGGTTTCAAAATCTCAGGTACGTCGCCCGACGTAATGCGCTGCGCGAGCCCTTCCACAATGGCCGTCTTTCCGACGCCGGGTTCTCCAATCAGCACGGGATTATTTTTCGTGCGCCGCGCCAGAATTTGCATCACGCGCCGGATTTCTTCATCGCGCCCGATCACCGGATCGAGCTTCCCGCGTCGCGCCAAATCGGTCAGGTCGCGCGCATATTGTTCGAGCGCGCGGTATTGCGACTCAGGGTTCTCCGAGGTAACGCGATGGCTGCCGCGAATCGCCGTCATCGCTTGCAAAATCGCGTCATGTGTTACGCCTTCGCGCGAGAGAAGTTGTCCAGCCTGATCTTTCCCGGCAGATGCGATCGCGAGCAGAATGTGCTCGGTCGAAACGTACTCGTCTTTCAGCGACTGTGCCTCATCGAACGCCTTTTGCAGAACCTCATTCGAGGCATTACTCAGATATTGCTGCGAGATTCCGGTCACCTTCGGCAAGCGCGCAATTTGCTTCTCGATTTCGCCGGCTAGCCGCGCAGCAGGTACACCAAGCTTTTCGAGTAGCGGCGGCACGACGCCATCGCCTTGGGCAACCAGCGCCCAGAGCAGGTGCAGCGGCTCAATCTGCTGTTGCCCGCCGCGGGCACCCATCTCCTGGGCGGCCTGTACGGCCTCCTGAGCCTTTACAGTCAATTTGTCATAGCGAAGCATAATCAGATTTTCTCACTTTCGATTCTCACAAACAAAGGGGCCGACGGACGTTCGCCATCGGCCCCTCCCTTTCGTCGGCGCGCTCGGCCATAACGAGCGCGGTGCCGACTCACATTACAAGCGCTAGAGAATTTAGTTCTTCTCTGCACCGTTGACGTTTACCTTCACCTGCTTCGGCTTCGATTCCGCGCGCTTCGGCAGTTGGACGGTAAGAACGCCGTTCTTGTACTCCGCGCTGATCGCTTCGGTGTTTACGGTATTCGGGAGGCCGAAGCTACGGCTGAACGATCCATAGGTCCGCTCCACGCGCAGGTAGTTGTCTTCTTTTACTTTGCTCTCAAACTGACGCTCGCCACGAACCGTAAGCATGTTGTTCTCGACACGCACATCGATGTCTTTCTCGTTGACGCCGGGCAAGTCAGCCTTGAGAACGAGTTCGTTCTCGGTCTCGTAGATGTCCACCGCCGGCGCCCAACTCGTAATCGCCGAATTTTCTCCTGTTCCG